>NZ_JBKVXZ010000031.1:0-37246 GCF_046973065.1 Flintibacter sp.
GCCCCTGTTCCACTTTGATATGTACCGCCTGGGCAGTGCAGATGAGCTCTTTGAGATCGGCTGGGAAGACTATCTGGCCCGGGGCGGCGTGTGCGCGGTGGAGTGGAGCGAGAATGTGGAGAACGCTCTGGAGGAGGATACCATTCGGGTGGATATCCGTCGGGGCGATACCGACCAGCAGCGGCGCATCTCGATCCAGGGCGGACCGACCCTGGAAAACTAAGAAGAAAAGGGTATGATACCATGAAAATATTGGCTTTGGAATCATCCGCCGTGGCCTGCTCCGCGGCCTTGTGGGGGGAGGAGGGGCTCATCGCCCAGAACTTTCAGCAAAGCGGCCTGACCCACAGCCGCACCCTGCTGCCTATGGCCCACGATCTGCTGAAAAACTGTGGGGTCAATCTGTCCCAGGTGGATGTGATCGCTGTGGCGGCAGGTCCCGGCTCCTTCACCGGACTGCGGATCGGAGTGGCTACCGCAAAGGGACTGGCCTGGGGAGAGGACAAGGACTGCGCTGCCTGCTCTACCCTGGAGTCCATGGCTTGGCCGCTGGCTTTCTATCCGGATGCCGTGATCGTTTGCGCCATGGATGCCCGGCGCAAGCAGGTGTACAACGCCCTGTTCCAGACGAATGGGGAGAAGCTGGAGCGCCTGTGCCCTGACCGGGCCATCGGCCTGGAGGAACTGGGGGAAGAACTGAAAAAAATCGAAAAACGAAAAATAGTCGTTGGAGACGGGGCCAAGCTGTGCTATAATACCCTAAGAAGTCAGGGAATCGATCTGGAGCTTGCCCCTGAGGCTCTGCGGCAGCAGAGCGCATGGGGGGTGGCCCGGGCCGCGGTAGAGCAGATCCAAGCCGGAGCCCTGGTGAAAGGAAAAGACCTGGTGCCTGTCTACCACCGCCTGTCTCAAGCTGAGCGGGAACGGCTGGAGCGGCAGGGCCACAGTACACAAAAATAAAGGGGTTTTTGAGATGTTTGACAGCAAAGTACATGTTTTGGACCATCCGTTGCTGCAGCACAAGCTGAGCATCCTGCGGGATGAGCGTACCGGGGTCAAGGAGTTCCGGGAGATCGTCTCTGAGATCGCTGCCCTGGAGTGCTATGAGGCTACCCGGGATCTGCCCCTGGAGGATGTAGAGATCAAGACCCCCGTGGCTACCGGCACCTTCAAGCAGCTGGCGGGCAAGAAGCTGGCCATCGTCCCCATCCTGCGCGCCGGCCTGGGCATGGTGGACGGTATCCTGAATCTGATCCCCTCCGCTAAGGTGGGACACATCGGCCTGTACCGGGATCCCGAGACCCATCAGCCTGTGGAGTATTACTGCAAGATGCCCTCTGATATTGCTGATCGGGATGTGATTGTGCTGGATCCCATGCTGGCTACCGGTGGCTCCGCCTCCGCTGCCATTACCTTCCTGAAGGGCTATGGCTGCAAGCACATCAAGCTGATGAACATCCTGGCTGCCCCCGAGGGGATTGAAGTGATTCGCCGGGACCATCCCGACGTGGAGATCTATGTGGCTGCGGTGGATGAGAAGCTCAACGAGCACGCCTATATTGTTCCCGGCCTGGGCGACGCAGGCGACCGGATCTTTGGCACGAAGTAAGAAGTAAGAGGGAAACAGGAAAAGAGACTTTCCCGCCGCGTCGCCCAGAAGCGCGCCCTTTGGCGCGTCCAAGCGTTTTTACCTTTGGTAAAAACCTTGCCACAGGGACAATTTATTTGTCCCGAGGATTAAAAAACTGGGGTCCCCGCACGGCGTAAGCCGGGTGGGGTGACGCAGGCGACCGGATCTTTGGCACGAAGTAAGGAAAAAGTAATTTTTGCGGCAGGGCAAAAAAGGCTTGCATTGCTGGAAAAATTGTGATATCATCTTTTAGTCTGAAATAACGGGCGATCCTCTGCCTGCGCTCCGCACAGGGGTGCGGACATCCGATTTGGAAGCGGCAAGAACGCCTATACAACAGGAGGAAATGACAATGGATTTGATGCAGGCTTTTACTCAGAAGCACCTCAAGGCTGAGGCTCCCCAGGTTCAGGTGGGCGACACCATCCGTGTGCACCTGAAGGTTAAGGAAGGTAACCGTGAGCGTATCCAGGTCTTCGAGGGCACTGTGATCGCTAAGAAGCACGGCGGCATTGAGGAGACCTTCACCGTCCGCCGCATCTCCTATGGCATCGGCGTGGAGAAGGTGTTCCCTGTCCACTCCCCCGCCATCGAGAAGATCAAGCTGGTGCGTCACGGCAAGATCCGCCGCGCCAAGCTGTACTACCTGCGCGGCCGCGTGGGCAAGGCAGCCAAGATCAAGGAGGCCCTGTAATCCAAGTGCGAGAAAGGAGCGGTGCAAAACCGCTCCTTTTTTCGTAGCTGACGGTAGGAGGAACGAGCGATGAATATACAGTGGTACCCCGGGCATATGACCAAGACCCGGCGGCAGATCGAGGCCGATCTGAAAAACGTAGATATTGTAGTGGAGATCATTGACGCCCGCATCCCCATCTCCAGCCGCAACCCGGACATTGACGCCATCTGCGCCGGAAAGCCCCGTCTGGTGATCCTGAACCGGGCAGATCAGGCTGACCCCGCCCAGAACAAAGCCTGGGGGGAGTGGTTCCGGAAGCGTGGCTGTTCCGTGCTGGAGACCGACGCCAAGACCGGCAAGGGAGTGGGCCAGTTCTCCGCGGTAGTTCAGAATGTGCTGAAGGACCAGATTGCCCGCTGGCAGGAGCGCGGCCTGGTAGGCCGTCCGGTGCGGGCCATGATCGTGGGTGTGCCCAATGTGGGCAAGTCCACCTTTATCAATAAGGTAGCCAAACGGAAGACCGCCAAGGCGGGCGACCGGCCCGGCGTGACCCGGGGCAAGCAGTGGGTCACTGTGGACCGGGGTCTGGAACTGCTGGATACTCCCGGCATCCTGTGGCCCAAGTTTGAGGACGAGGAGATCGGCCTGCGCCTGGCCTTTACCGGAGCAGTGAAGGATGAGATCATGGATGTGGAGACCCTGGGCTGCCATCTGATGACCTTTTTGGCCACCTACTATCCCGACGCCCTGGCCGCAGGCTATAAGCTGCCCGCCGTGCCGCAGCGGGAAGAGGAAGAAAACGATGTGGCCTACGGCTACCGTCTGCTGGAGACCTGCGCCCAGAAGCGGGGCATGCGGATCTCCGGAGGTGAATTTGATACCGAGCGCATGGCCCGGGTGCTGCTGGATGAGTACCGAGGTGGCAAGCTTGGACGCTTTACTCTGGAACAGACCCAAGAGAATTGACCTTTCGTCTCGTTGAGACAGGGGAGAGGAGGAAGAAGACGATGGCAGGCTGGGATTATGAGACGCAGGCCCGGGAGAAGGGCTATACCGCTGTGTGCGGCTGCGATGAGGCGGGCGCTGGCCCGCTGGCCGGCCCGGTGTATGCGGGCGCGGTGATCTTGCCCTTTGGGGTAGAGATTCCGGGGCTGGATGACTCTAAGAAGCTGACAGAGAAGCGCCGTGAAGCACTTTTCCCTGTCATTCAGGAGCTGGCTTTGGCCTGGGCGGTCGCCAAGGTGGATGCGGAGGAGATCGACCGCACCGACATCCTCAGCGCCCGGATGAAGGCCATGCAGTTGGCCATTGATGCGCTGGAGGTTCCCGCCGACTTTGCCCTGGTGGACGGGAACCGGGACCATGGAAAGACGGCGGCGGTAACGACACCTCATCTCTGCGTTGTAAAGGGAGATTCCTTGTCTGTGTCTATCGCAGCAGCGTCCATCCTGGCCAAAGTGAGCCGTGACCACTGCATGATGGAGATGGCCCAGATGTATCCCGAGTACGCCTTTGAGAAGCACAAGGGGTACGGAACAAAGCTCCATTATGAGCGCCTGCGGGCTTATGGCCCCAGTCCCATCCACCGCCGTTCCTTTTTAAAGAACCTGTGAGCGGGCAGGAGAGCCGCCTGCTGGGCAGGTGGGGGGAGGCCCTGGCAGCCGACTTTTTGCGGCAGCGGGGATATGAGATCGTGGCTGCGGGTTGGCGGTGCCGGTTTGGAGAACTGGATTTGGTTGCCCAGGACAGAAACTATTTGTGTTTTGTAGAGGTGAAGCTGCGCCGCAGCGCCGCCTTCGGCACCGCGGCGGAGTTTGTGGATCCGCGCAAGCAGCAGCGTCTGCGCACCACCGCCCAGCTTTATCTTCAGCAAAATCCTACACAGCTTCAGCCCCGCTTTGATGTCATCGAGGTACTGGCGCCCCAGGGAATGGATACAAGAGCTCCCAAAATACGACATCTTGCGGACGCTTTTTGAAAAAATTCTAAATGAAGTGTCAGCTTTTCTGCTGTGGAACTTGACCTGCCCGGAGAAAACTGGCATAATAATAGCTTAGAAAACCGTTCTCCGGTTCCCTGCCGGAGGCAATCCTTAAAAAGATTGGAAGGAATCACCATGCAATACATCAGCACAAGAGACCGGGAACAGCAGTTCTCCGCCTCCCAGGCCATTGCCAAGGGTCTGGCTGACGACGGTGGTCTGCTCACCCCCGTGTATCTGCCCAAGCTGCCCCGCCGCGCTCTGGAGGAGCTGAAGGACATGTCCTATCAGCAGCGGGCAGTGTATGTGATGAAACTGTTTTTGGATGAGTTCACAGTAAAGGAGCTCACCGACTTTGCCAATGCGGCCTACGGTCCGGAGAAGTTTGACACTCCCGCTGTGGCCCAGGTGCGCGGCCTGGACAGCAACACCTTCTGCCTGGAGCTGTGGCACGGTCCCACCTGCGCCTTTAAGGACATGGCCCTGCAGATGCTGCCCCACCTGCTCACCGCCTCTCTGCGCAAGCAGGAGGAGGAGAAGACGGTTTGCATCCTGGTGGCCACCTCCGGCGACACCGGCAAGGGCGCTCTGGAGGGCTTCAAGGATGTGGACCACACCCGTATCCTGGTGTTCTATCCCAAGGACGGCGTGTCCGCCATCCAGGAGCTGCAGATGGTCACCCAGGAGGGCGGCAACGTAGGCGTGTGCTCCGTGGTGGGCAATTTCGACGATGCCCAGACCGGCGTGAAGAAGCTCTTCTCCGATGAGAAGCTGCGCCAGGAGCTGGCCCAGCGGGGCTTCTTCCTCTCCTCGGCCAACTCCATCAACTGGGGCCGGGTGCTGCCTCAGATCGTCTACTACATCTCCGCCTACTGCGACCTGGTGCGGGACGAGAAGATCCAGCTGGGCGACCCCATCAATGTGTGCGTGCCCACCGGAAACTTCGGCAACATCCTGGCTGCCTACTATGCCAAGGATATGGGCGTGCCCATCAACAAGCTCATCTGCGCCTCCAACAGCAACAACGTGCTTACCGATTTCCTGCGCACCGGCGTCTATGACCGCAACCGCACCTTTTATAATACTATGTCCCCCTCCATGGATATTCTGATCTCCAGCAATCTGGAGCGTCTGCTCTACGCCATCACCGGGGAGGACCAGCAGGTACGGGAGTACATGGATGAGCTGAACCGGAACGGCCGCTACGAGGTGAGCGAGCGGGTGAAGGAGAAGATCCAGCGCCTGTTTGTGGGTTACTGCTGCGACGATACGGTGACCCAGAAGGTCATCAGCACCATCTACCGCAGCTTTGACTACCTCATCGATCCCCATACTGCCGTGGGCTTCTCCGCTCTGACCCAGTACCGGGAGGAGACCGGGGACATGACCCCCACTGTGGTAGCTTCCACCGCCAGCCCCTTCAAATTCTGCGACAACGTGCTGGGCGCGCTGGGCGAGACCAATCTGCGGGATGGTCTGGATATTCTGGATCAGCTCAGCGAGAAGACTGGCCAGCCCGTTCCCGCTCCTCTGGCGGGCCTGCGTGGCAAGCAGCCCCGCTTCCAGCGCACCGAGGAGAAGGAGCACATGGTGGACGCGGTGCTGGACATGCTGAAATAAGGAAAAGGAGTTGCGTACATGGCCCTTTACGCCATTGGGGATACCCACTTGTCCCTGAGTGTGGACAAGCCGATGGATGTGTTCGGCGGAGGCTGGCGCGGCTACGTGGATAAGCTCAGGGAGGGCTTTTCCACCGTCAAGGCGGAGGACACCGTGGTTTTATGCGGAGATCTCTCCTGGGGCATGAGCCTGGAGCAGGCGGAGCAGGACTTCGCCTTTCTGGACGCCCTGCCCGGGCGGAAGATCCTGCTTAAGGGCAACCACGACTACTGGTGGACCACCGCGGCCAAAATGGAGCGCTTTTTTGCCGAGCATGGGTTTTCTACTCTGGAGATTCTGCACAACAACTGCCGCCTGTACGGCGAGCTGGCTCTGTGCGGCACCAGGGGATGGTTTTATGAGGAGGACCGTGGGGAGCACAGCGCGAAGATCTTTAACCGGGAGCTGATGCGCCTGGAGGCGTCGCTGAAAGCGGCAGGGGAGAGGGAGAAGTATTGCTTTCTCCATTACCCGCCTTTGTATCAGGGCTACCGCTGCCAGGAGATCCTGGACCTGCTGGAGGCCTATGGTGTGCGGCGCTGTTTTTACGGACATCTCCACGGCGGAAGCCACCGTCTGGCGATTTCCGGACAGGTCGGGAGCGTGGAATACCGCTTGATTGCAGCGGATTATCTGGGGTTCCGACCGGAAAAACTGCTTGATTAAGCAACAAAACCGAAAAAATGCGGAAATTTCCGAAATTTAGTCTGGTCAAACAGAGCGTTATCTGGTAAAATACCATGGCGAAAGTATACAAGGCGTCCTTAGGACCAATGGGTCCCGGGCGCTCACAGGAGGAAAAGTTACATGAAGGTCACCAACGTTGAGAAGAAAGAAAAGAGCACAGTGGAGCTGACCATCCAGGTGGAGGCCGGCGAGTTTGAGGCTGCCGTTCAGAAGGCTTATCTGAAGAACCGCAACCGCATCAGCGTCCCCGGCTTCCGTAAGGGCAAGGCCCCCCGGAAGATCATCGAGAGCATGTACGGCTCCGGCGTGTTTTATGAAGACGCCATCAACGATGTGTACCCCGGCGCCTATGAGGCTGCTGTGAAGGAGCAGGGCCTGGAGGATATGGGCCACCCTGTCATGGACATCGTGGAGGTGGGCAAGGACGGCCTGACCTTTACTGCTCTGGTCTCCGTGCGCCCCGAGGTGAAGCTGGGCCAGTATAAGGGCCTGCAGGCTCCCAAGACCTTTAATGAGGTCACCGATGCCGACATCGAGAATGAGCTGGAGCCCTATATCAAGCGTGCCACCCGTCTGGTGAGCGTGGAGCGTCCCATCTCCATGGGCGATACCGCTGTCATCGACTTCGAGGGCTTTGACAATGGCAAGCCCTTCGAGGGCGGCAAGGGCACCGATTACAGCCTAGAGATCGGCTCCGGCTCCTTCGTGCCAGGCTTTGAGGATCAGCTCATCGGCCTGAGCGTGGGCGATGAGAAGGATCTGGACATCACCTTCCCCGAGGACTACGTGAAGGATCTGGCCGGCAAGGCTGTGGTGTTCCACGTGAAGGTCAAGGAGGTCAAGGAGTCCCAGATCCCCGAGGTGGACGACGAGTTCGCCAAGGACGTGTCTGAGTTTGAGACCCTGGCCGACTTCAAGAAGGATCTGGGCGAGAAGCTCAAGCAGCGCCGTGAGGCCCAGGCTGAGAGTGCTTTCGAGAGCGCCGTTCTGGAGCAGCTCATCGACAACCTGGAGGCTGAGATCCCCGACGGTATGGTGGAGACCCAGCTGGACAAGGTGATGGACGAGTACGCCATGCGTATGCAGAGCCAGGGCATGGCCATGAACGACTATCTGAAGATGATGGGCATGACTCCCGAGATGATGCGTGCTTCCACCAAGCCCTCCGCTCTGCGTCAGGTGCAGCTGGAGCTGGCTCTGGATGCCGTGGCCGCTGCCGAGAACATGGAGATCACCGACGAGGACTGCGCCAAGGAGATCACCAAGCTGGCCAAGCAGTACAACATCACCGAGGATCAGGTGAAGGCCGCTCTCTCCATGGATATGCTCAAGCACGACCTGCGCCTGCAGAAGGCCAACGACTTCGTCGTGGCTCAGGCTGTGGTGGGCGAGGCCCCCAAGAAGGAGGCCGCCGAGGAGAAGGCTGAGAAGCCCAAGCGTACCCGCAAGAAGGCTGCTGAGGAGAGCGCCGAGGGCGAGGAGAAGCCCAAGCGCACCCGCAAGAAGAAGACCGAGGAGAGCACTGAGGAGCCCAAGGCGGAGTAAAATCCAGCTTGATATCCACCCGGGGCGGCAGAAATTGCCGCCCCGGGCGTGTGTGCGTTATGGCAGGGGAGACCGGGAAGCCCGCAGAGGAAGCATAAATTCTAAAAAAGGAATCATGTTCCAATTTTGCGGGCATACTTTGGTATCACTGTTTTGAAAAGGAGTCATTCCCATGAGTTTAGTTCCTTATGTAGTAGAGCAGACCAACCGGGGCGAGCGGTCCTATGACATCTTCTCCCGCCTGCTCAATGACCGCATCATTTTCCTGTCTGAGGAAGTCAACGACACCACTGCTTCTCTGGTAGTGGCCCAGCTGTTGTACCTGGAGAGCCAGGACCCGGACAAGGACATTCAGTTCTACATCAACAGCCCCGGCGGCTCCGTCACTGCGGGCATGGCCATCTATGATACCATGCAGTATGTCAAGTGCGACGTGTCCACCATCTGCATCGGTCTGGCCGCCAGCATGGGAGCGTTCCTGCTCTCCGCCGGCGCCAAGGGCAAGCGTCTGGCTCTGCCCAACTCCGAGATCATGATCCACCAGCCCTCCGCCGGTACCCAGGGTCAGATCACCGATATGGCCCTGCACCTGAAGCGGTTGGAAGTGGTGAAGAAGCGCATGAACCGCATCCTGGCTGAGAACACCGGCAAGAGCATCGAGCAGGTTACTGCCGACTGTGAGCGGGACAACTTCATGTCTGCCCAGGAGGCCCTGGAGTACGGACTCATCGACCGGGTGATCGAGAAGCGGTGAGAAACCAGCGCGCACCGCAGTTTGGGTGCGCACCAGGTATCACAGAGAATTTGAGGTAATAGTTTCATGGCAAAAAACGACGAAAAGCGGTCTGTCCGCTGTTCCTTCTGCGGAAAGCATCAGGATCAGGTGCGCCGCCTCATCGCCGGGCCTGGCGCTTATATCTGCAATGAGTGTGTGCAGCTGTGCATGAGCATCCTGGAGGACGAGGGAGAGCTGACCCAGGAGGCGCTGGAGAGCGCAATCCCTGACGCCATCCCCACACCCCGGGAGATCCACGCTGTGCTGGACCAGTATATCATCGGCCAGGAGAAGGCTAAGGTGGCCATGTCTGTGGCGGTGTACAACCACTATAAGCGCATCTACTTCGGTGGAGCGGAGGATGTGGAGTTGCAGAAGAGCAACATCCTGCTCATGGGCCCCACCGGCTGCGGCAAGACTCTGTTTGCCCAGACCCTGGCCCGGGTGCTGAAGGTGCCCTTCGCCATCGCCGACGCTACCACTCTCACCGAGGCGGGCTACGTGGGCGACGACGTGGAGAACATCCTGCTGCGTCTGGTCCAGGCCGCTGACTACGACATTGAGCTGGCCGAGCGGGGCATCATCTATATTGATGAGATGGATAAGATCGCCCGTAAGAGCGAGAACACCTCCATCACCCGCGACGTGTCCGGCGAGGGTGTCCAACAGGCGCTGCTGAAGATCCTGGAGGGTACCGTAGCCAATGTGCCTCCTCAGGGCGGCCGGAAGCACCCCCACCAGGAATTTATCCAGATCGACACCAAGAACATTCTGTTCATCTGCGGTGGTGCCTTTGACGGCATCGATAAGATCATCGAGAGCCGCCTGGATAAGCGCTCTCTGGGCTTTGGCGCTGAGATCCAGAGCAAGAAGGAGCGCAACGTAGGCGAGCTCATGAAGGAGATCCAGCCTCAGGACCTGCTGAAGTTCGGCATCATCCCCGAGCTGGTGGGCCGTATGCCCATCATCACTACGCTGGAGTCTCTGGACCGGGATCAGATGATGCAGATCCTCACCGAGCCCAAAAACGCTCTGGTGAAGCAGTATCAGAAGCTGATGGAGTACGACGACGTGGAGCTGGAGTACACCCACGATGCCCTGGAGGCGGTGGCCGACCGGGCCGTGGAACGGGGCATCGGCGCCCGTGGCCTGCGGGCCATTCTGGAGGAGGTCATGACCCAGGTCATGTACGATGTGCCCTCCGACCCCACCATCGCCAAGGTGACCATCAACGCCGCCTGTGTCAAGGACGGAGCCGAGCCGGAGATCCTCCGGGATCCCCAGCGCACCCAGCGCCCGCCCTTGGGAAAAGCGTCTCTGCACGCAGAGCGGGGCGGACTGCCCGGTACCCACGCTGGCTGACGAACACAGTAACAGCCCCGCGGTCCCCGGAAAACGGCGGGCCCGGGGCTGTTTTATCTTATGACAGGGGAGCTTTCTCCTGTGAAATACCCCTAGAGAGGAAGTGATTTTCATGGAAAAGGACTGGACGACCCAGCAGGTCGAAACCATGCCTGTGATTGCCCTGCGGGGCCTGACGATTTTTCCCAATGCGCTGATCCACTTTGACGTGGCCCGGGAGATTTCCATCAAAGCCCTGGAGGAGGCCATGACCGCCGGCTCGCCGGTGTTCCTGGTTGGCCAGAAAGATCTGGCCGTGGAGAAGCCGGAAGCAAAAGACCTTTACACTGTCGGCACCGTGTCCAAGGTGCGGCAGATCCTGCGCATGCCCGGAGATAACGTTCGGGTGATGGTGGAGGGCCTGTGCCGAGGCAGCCTGGATGAGCTTAAGCGCACCAGCCCCTATCTGGAGGCGGTGGTGCGCACCATCCCCGCAGAGAAGGCGGGCAACAACTCCGCCAAAACGGAGGCCCTCATCCGTTCCACTTACGAGATGTTCCAGCAGTACACCGAGCTGGCCCCCAAGACGGCCCCCGATCTGCTCATCAACGTGCTGGCCAGCGAGGACCCCGGGTACATTGCCGACTTTATTGCCCAGAACATCGCCATGCGCAACAGCGACAAGCAGGCGGTGCTAGAGGAGCTGCGCCCGGTGCGCCGTCTGGAGCGGCTGTACCGCCTGCTGTGCCGTGAGGTGGAGATCCTGGGTCTGGACATGGAGATCCAGAACCGGGCACGGGAGCAGATGTCGGACAACCAGCGGGACTACTACCTTCGGGAGCAGCTCAAGGCCATTCAGGCCGAGCTGGGCGAAGGGGAGGGGGGCGCGGACTCCGAGCTGGGCGACTACCGCAAGAAGATCGCTCAGGCCAAGCTGCCCGACGATGTGCGGGAGCGGCTGGAGAAGGAAGTAAGCCGCCTTGCCAAGCAGCCCTACGGCTCCTCCGAAGCCACCGTCATGCGTAACTACCTGGATGTTTGCCTGGAACTGCCCTGGGGCAAGAAGACCAAGGAGAAGATCAGCGTGGAGAGTGCCCGAAAGGTGCTGGACCACGACCATTTCGGCCTGGAGAAAGTGAAGGAGCGGGTGCTGGAATTTCTGGCTGTGCGCCAGATCACGCCTGACTTGAAGGGGCAAGTGATTTGCCTTGTCGGACCTCCCGGCGTCGGCAAGACCTCCATCGCCATGTCGGTGGCCCGTGCCCTGCACCGTAAGCTGGGCCGGATCTCTCTGGGCGGCGTCAGCGACGAGGCCGAGATCCGGGGTCACCGTAAGACCTATGTGGGCTCCATGCCCGGCCGAATTATCAGCGCCATCAACCAGGCGGGCAGCTGCAACCCTCTGCTGCTGTTGGACGAGATCGACAAGATGGGCAGCGACCACCGGGGCGACCCCGCCGCCGCCCTGCTGGAGGTGCTGGACGTAGAGCAGAACAGCACCTTCCGGGACAACTTCCTGGAGGTGCCCTTCGATCTGTCCGACGTTCTCTTTATCACCACTGCCAACACCACCGAGACCATTCCCCGTCCTCTGTTGGACCGTATGGAGGTCATTGAGCTTCCCAGCTACACCGACGAGGAAAAGCTGCAGATTGCCAAGCGCCACCTGTTGCCCAAGGAGATGAAGCGCCACGGGCTGAACAAAACTCAGCTCAAGGTGTCTGACGGCGCCATCCGGGAGCTGATCGCCTCCTATACCCGGGAGTCGGGCGTGCGCGTGCTGGAGCGGAATCTGGGCAGTCTGTGCCGCAAGGCGGCTATGAAGCTGGTGTCCGAAGATGTAAAGCAAGTCCGCATTACAGATAAGGACCTGAAAAATCTGCTGGGTGCTCCCAAGTACTACCCCGAGCGGCAGGTGCTGGAGGAGCGTGTGGGCGTGGTCAACGGACTGGCCTGGACTTCCGTGGGCGGCGAGCTGCTGGAGGTAGAGGTCAACGTGGTGCCCGGCTCGGGCAAGGTGGAGCTCACCGGCAACCTGGGCGACGTGATGAAGGAGTCGGCCCATGCCGCCCTCAGCTTCATCCGCAGCCAGGCCGACCGCTTGGGCATCCCCGCCGACTTCTACAAGGAGAAGGACATCCACGTCCATTTCCCCGAGGGCGCTGTGCCTAAGGACGGCCCCTCTGCCGGTATTGCTATCACCACCGCTATGGTGTCCGCCCTCACTGGGGCTCCTGTGCGCCGCGGCATCGCCATGACCGGCGAGGTGACCCTGCGTGGTCGGGTGCTGCCTATCGGCGGTCTGCGGGAGAAGACCATGGCCGCCCTGCGCAACGGCATCCAGACGGTGATTATCCCCGCTGACAACGAGAAGGACCTGGACGAGATCGACCAGACCGTGCGCAATGCTCTGAACTTTGTGCTGGTGGATCAGGCGGAGCAGGTGCTGGCCCAGGCCATTCTGCCCCCCGGGGGCGCGCTGGAGCGGGACAAGGCTCTGGACGCCAAGCTGCCCGATTCTCAGGGCCGGGGGCACGCCCGCCTGCGGCAGTAAGGAGGAGCAATATGGCCATCAATCTGCAAAAGGCGGAGTTCATTCTCTCCGCCGTGGCACCGAAGTTTTTCCTGCGGGATGGACTGCCCCAGGTGGCCTTTTCCGGCCGTTCCAACGTTGGTAAGTCCTCGGTCATCAACCGCCTGCTCAACCGGAAAAATTTCGCCCGGGTGGGCGCCGCGCCTGGCAAGACCACCCAAATCAACTATTTTAAAATTGACAACGCCTTCTACCTGGTGGACCTGCCCGGCTACGGATACGCCAAGGTGTCCAAGGCCGAGCGGGACCGCTGGGGCAAGCTGATGGAGAGCTACTTTGCCGACCCGGAGCTGATGACGCTGGGCGTGATGATCGTAGATTCCCGGCATAAGCCCACGGCGGACGACTGCACTATGGCCCGGTGGTACCGGGAGGCGGGCTGCCCCTTTGTGGTGGTGGCCAATAAATTGGACAAGCTGAAAAAGAGTCAGGTGGAGCCCAACCTCCAGGTGATCCGGGAGACCCTGGAGCTGGGGGAGGGGGATGTAGTCATCCCGTTCTCCGCAGAGAAGGGCACCGGACGCCAGGAACTGGTGAGCGCCATCCTGGCCAGCGTGGAGGGCCGCAAGACCCCGGGCGCTTGTCAAGGGGAGCAAAACTTGGTATAATCCCAATATTAACTCTCCATTCGATGTTTTTCTCTGGCGGAAGGAAAGGTTCAATCATGGGTGCGCTGACGGAATTTTCAAACCATATGGACTGGCAGGGAATGCTCATGTTTCTGATGAGCGCCGTGGCCTGTCTCATCTGCCTGACCATCCACGAGCTCTCCCACGGGCTGATCGCCCGGCAGCTGGGGGACCCGACCGCCAAAGTGAATGGGCGGCTTACCCTCAACCCTCTGGCCCACATCGACTGGGTGGGTCTGTTTCTGCTGCTGACCGTAGGGGTAGGCTGGGCCAAGCCTGTGCCGGTGGATATGCGCAACTTCCGCAATCCCAAAGCGGGCATGGCGGCTACCGCTCTGGCGGGCCCCATCTCCAATTTCCTGTTGGCCCTGGTGTGCATCAGTCTTGGTGGCTTTGTGCTGCGGGATGGCATGGGAAGGGTCTGGTCGGCCTATGTGCTGCTGTTTTTATGCCAGCTGGCGGTGCTCAATGTGGGACTGGGGGTATTTAACCTTATCCCCATCCCGCCGCTGGACGGCTCCCGGGTGGTGAGCGCCTTTCTGCCCGACCGGGCCTACCTGTGGCTTATGAGGCGGGAGCGGTTTCTCATTGTGGCGGTGGTGCTGCTGGCCTGGTCCGGCCTGCTGGGCGGGCCTTTGGAGGCTGCCATCGCCTGGGTATTGAAGGCCATGTGCCATGTGGCCGGATTCCCCTTTGCCATCATGGAATTCTACTTCTTCTAAGGGAGGGGCGGGATTGGACAGTCCCATCTATCATTTGCAAGGGGTGGTCAAGGACCGCTCCGAGGATCTGCAGGACTTTGTGGGGCCTTTGGACCTGATTTTGCACCTGCTGAGCAAAAACAAAATGGAGATCAAGGACATCCAGATCTCCCTGATCTTGGACCAATACCTGGCCTGGATGAACCAGCGCAAGCAGCTGGATCTGGAGGTGGCCAGTGAGTTTGTTACCATGGCCTCCCATCTGGTGTATATCAAGACCCGGATGCTCCTGTCCATCCACGACGAGGAGGCCATGAGCGAGATGGAACAGCTCATTGCCACCCTGGAGGCCCATCAGCGCAACGAAAACTATCTGAAAATCAAAGAGATCGTCACCCTACTGGACCAGCAGTTCAGCTATGGCCGGGATTTTATCACAAAGACCCCCGAGGCCATCCAGCCCGACCGGGCCTACCGCTACATCCACCCAAAGGAGGATCTGCGGAAAGCCATGGGGGATGTTCTGGCCCGCTCGGACAACAAGCTGCCCCCGCCGGTGGCAGCCTTTCAGGGCATTGTGGGCCGGGAGCCCTATCCGGTGGCCGAGAAGGCCGCCGAAATCATTCAGCGGCTGGTTCATCTGGGGGTCACCCGGTTCCGCGCCCTGTTCCGGGGCAACCGGAGCCGCTCGGAGGTGGTGGCCACCTTCATTGCGGTGCTGGAGCTGTGCAAGGCCCACCGCCTGCGTCTGGCGGGCACCGAGGAGGACTGTACCGTCACCTGCATTCAGGGGGAAGAGGCCCAGCCTCTGGATATTACCGCCGATGCACCGGAGGAATAAGGGGGGAGAGCCATGGAAGTGAAGGAATTGGAGGCCGCGCTGGAGGGCATCCTGTTTGCAGCGGGAGAGCCGGTCGGCGTGGAGCGGCTGTGCCTGAGTTTGGAGACCGACCGGCCGACCCTGGACGCGGTGGCCCGCCAGCTCATGGACCGCTACCGCTATGAGCGCCGGGGCATCCGCATTGTGCGTATGGACGCCAGCTATCAGATGTGCTCCGCCCCGGAGTATGCCCCCTATATCCGCAAGACCCTGGAGGGGCGCAAGCCGCCCCGCCTGTCCCAGCCTGCCCTGGAGGTCCTGGCCATCATCGCCTATTACCAGCCGGTGACCCGTGCCTATGTGGATCAGATCCGAGGGGTGGACAGCGCCTATACCGTAGGTCTGCTGCTGGAGCGGGAGCTGATTGAAGAGAGCGGCCGCCTGGCTGTGCCGGGCCGACCGATTTTGTACCGCACCACGAAAAATTTCCTGCGCTCCTTTGGCATGGCCTCTCTGGAGGAGCTGCCTCCGCTGCCGGATGGCTCTCAGGAAGGCAGCCAGATGACCCTGGAGCTGGAACAGGCGGTGGAGCGCCTGCGGGCTGAGGAGGCCGGGGAAGCGGCCCCGGAAGAGGAAAAATGACCGGCTGGATCATTGCCGGAGCGGTGGTCCTGCTGATTTGGCTCATTGGCCGTATTCCGCTGGGGGCAGGAGTCTCCCGCACCCGGGAGGAAGGAAACCGGATCTGGCTGCAGCTGGGTCCGGCCAGCATCACGCTCTATCCCCGGCCAAAAAAGACCCCGACAAAACCGGCCAAAGAGAAAAAAAGCAAACCGGCTAAGGAGAAAAAGCCCAAAAAAGAGGGCAAGCCCCGAAAGCCCTTTACCCGGGAGCAGATCGTCACATTGGTGCGGCGGTTTCTTTCCCTGGCTCTGGAGGCGGCAGGGAGCTTCCGGCGCAAGCTGTGTATCGATGTGCTGGAGCTGGACCTGATCGTGGGCAGCCCTGACCCGGCGGACGCGGCTATGGACTACGGCAAGGCCAGCGCGGCGCTGGGCGCCCTGTGGGGACCGCTCAACGAGGCGTTTCGGGTAAAAGATGGCCGAGCCCGAGTAGATGTGGACTTTCAGCAGGAGCACTGGGCTGTTTGGGGCCGGCTCCAGATGACCCTGACAATCGGACAGCTGGTATGGCTGGGCCTGCGCTACGGCGCGGCAGCCCTGAATATTTTGCGGGAGACCCGCAGAGACACAAATGACGCAGAGAAAGGCGGTCGCAACGATGGAAAAGCAGCATCCTCTTAATGATCTTATGAGTGTGGCGGCGGACAAGCTCCGCGCCCTGGCCGACTCCAACACCGTGGTGGGTCAGCCCATTCAGGCGGGGGATGTGACCCTCATTCCCGTATCCCGCCTGTCCTTCGGCATCGCCAGCGGCGGTACGGAGTACTCTACCAAAAAGCAGGCCGTGGGAGGCGACAACGCCTTCGGCGGCGGCACCGGAGCCAGCGGCAAGGTGGACCCGGTAGCGTTTCTCATCGTGCGGGGTGACAGCGTCAAGTTGCTACCCGTGATGCCCCCGCCCGCTACTACCCTGGATCGGGTGATCGAGACCGTGCCCGAGGTAGTGGACAAGGTCACCGACTTTATTGACAAGCAGCAGGCCAAGTCAGCCGCCAAGGCGGAGACCGATCTGGCCGACTGATTCGCGCTTTTTTCAGCGCCGCTGCAAGAAACGGAGAAAACCGGTCATCCTAACCCCAGAGATCCGAAAGGAGGAGATGGGGTTGAGAAGAGGAACGGGAGTGCTGTTGGCAGCGGCGCTGTGTTTTGCCCTGCTGCCCCGAGCGGATGCAGCGGAGGTAACCGTTTCGGCCCAGAGCGCGGTGCTCATGGAGGCGGAGAGCGGCCGGGTGCTGTACGCCAAGGACGCGGACACCCCCCGGCTCATTGCCAGCACCACCAAACTGATGACCGCCCTGGTGGCCCTGGAATCAGGGCACAGTCTGGAGGAGGTCGTGACCATTCCGGCTGAAGCGGCCGGGGTAGAGGGTTCCTCCCTCTATCTAAAGGCGGGAGAAACTGTAAAGCTGAAAACCTTGCTATATGGTATGCTGCTTCAATCGGGCAACGATGCGGCTACTGCAGTGGCCCTCTACTGCGCCGGCAGCCTGGAGGCCTTTGCCCAGAAGATGAACGAGAAAGCACAGCAGCTGGGCATGACCAACAGCCATTTTACCAACCCCACCGGGCTGGACGGGGAGGAGCACTACTCCTCGGCCTACGACATGGCTCTGCTGGCCAGGGCCTGCCTGGATGTGCCGGAGCTGAAGGAAATCACGGCCACCCGTTCCACCACCATGGAGGGGCGAACCTTTGTTAACCACAACAAGCTTCTCTGGCGCTATGAGGGGTGCGTGGGGATGAAGACGGGCTACACCCAGGCGGCGGGGCGCACCCTGGTGTCGGCGGCGGAGCGGGACGGTATGACCCTCATTGCCGTCACCCTCAACGCGCCCAGCGACTGGGCGGACCACGCCGCCATGCTGGACTACGGGTTTGCAAACTACCAGATGGAAGAGGCGGTGACGGCGGGACAGAGCCTGTGCAGCCTGCCTGTCTCCGGCAGCTTAGTGCCCTTTGTTTCTCTAAAAGCGGAGGAGACCCTGCGCTGGCCGGTGGGGCCGGGCGAGAGCCTGGAGACGCGCCTGGAACTGGGCGGCCTCACCAGCCTGGAGGCTCCGGTGCAGGCGGGCGTGCCCATGGGGCGGGTAGAGGTGCTGCTGAACGGGGAAGTGGTGGGAGAGAGCGATCTCTCCTGTGCCATTGCGGTCCATCGGGACCGACAGGAGCATACCGGATGGCTGGATTGGCTGTTTGGATAAACAGATGAAACAAGAAAGGGGCGGTCTCCTTGGAGGAACGGCTGCAAAAATTGATTTCCCAGTGCGGATTGGCTTCCCGCCGTACGGCGGAGGAGTGGATCACAGCGGGACGGGTAACGGTAAATGGCCTTCCGGCTCAGCTGGGAGACCGGGCCGACCTGGACCGGGATCGGGTAGAGGTGGACGGCCGTCCTCTGCGGGGGGGCAGCCCCCGTACATACCTCATGCTCAACAAACCCAGGGGCTACGTGACCACGCTGTCTGATGAGAAGGGGCGCAAAACGGTGGCCGCTCTGGTGTCGGGCTGCGGAAAGCGGGTCTGGCCGGTGGGACGGTTGGACCTGGACTCCGAGGGGCTGCTGCTCATGACCGACGATGGGGAGCTGACCAACAGTCTGCTCCATCCCAGCCATCAGGTGGAAAAGGAATATCTGGTGTGGGTGACCGGGAATGTGGAAACAGCCCTGCCCATTCTGTCCGGACCTATGGAGCTGGACGGAGAGCCGCTGGCTCCGGCCAAGGTAGCCCGGGGCCGGGAGAGCGGCGGGGTGACCCAGCTGTCCATTACCATTTATCAGGGGAAAAACCGCCAGGTGCGGCGGATGTGCGCCCAGGCGGGACTGGAGGTCACACGGCTCAAACGTATCCGGGAGGGACAGGTGTCCCTGGACCGGAAGCTCAAGCCGGGACAGTGGCGGCCGCTGACCGCCCAGGAACTGGCGGCTCTGCGGAAGCATTTGTAATATCTTGGGAAAATGCAGGCAAATTTTTGCAAGATTCCAGCGCGGACTTGCAAAAATGGCTTGCATTTTTTTCTTGGAACCGTTATGATAGAGGATGGGAATTTTGCCGTTTCCCGGCATCCTTTCCCGGAAAACTCCCTGGTTGGCCGCCAAGAGCGGGGCGGGCAGAGCGGGGAGAGAGACAGACGGCTTCTTCCATGCAGGAAGGGGCCTACATTGTCAGGAGATGAAGGATTATGAATCGGGATATTCTGGCCGTGATCCAGGAAAATATGAATACCTTCTCCAAGGGGCAAAAACGCATTGCCAACTATATCTTGGAGTCTTACGATAAGGCGGCCTTTATGACCGCCAGCCGTCTGGGCAAGCGGGTGAATGTGAGCGAGTCCACCGTGGTCCGCTTCGCCGCAGAGCTGGGCTATGACGGCTACCCCAGCATGCAAAAGTCCTTGCAAAAAATGATCCGAAACCGGCTCACGTCGGTGCAGCGCATCGAGGTGGCCAATGACCGCATCGGCGACCAGAATGTGCTGGACATGGTCCTCCAGTCGGATATTGAGAAGATTCGTCTCACCCTGGAGGATATCGACCGGGACAGCTTTGACAAGGCTACCGATGCCATCGTGGCCGCCCGGCGCATCTACATCATCGGTGTGCGCTCCTCTGCGGCTATCGCTACCTTCCTTGGCTTCTATTTCAATCTGCTGTTTGATAACGTGGCCATGATCACCGCCAACACCCCCAGCGAGGTCTTTGAGAGCCTGCTGCGGGTAGGGGAGGGGGACGTGGTCGTCGGCATCAGCTTCCCCCGGTATTCCAGCCGGGCGGTGCAGGCCATGAACTTTGCCCGGGATCGGGGCGCTACTACCATCGCCATCACCGACAGCGATGCCTCGCCCCTGGCCGTCAGCTCCAAGTACACCCTGAAGGCCCGCAGCGATATGGCTTCCTTTGTGGACTCTCTGGTGGCTCCCCTCAGCTTGGTCAATGCCCTGCTGGTGGAGGTCAGCCGGAAGAAAAATGAGGATCTGTCCAAGACCTTCCAGACGTTGGAGCAGATCTGGGAGGAGTACGGGGTCTATCAGAAGGCTCAGGACGACCAGGTATGACAGATGTATTGGTAATTGGCGGCGGAGCCGCAGGAATGATGGCGGCCCTGGCCGCCGCAGATCAGGGTGCCCAGGTGTGCCTGCTGGAGCGCAACCCCAAGGTGGGGCGCAAGCTGTATATTACCGGCAAGGGCCGGTGCAACGTGACGAACCACTGCGGCGTGGAGCAGGTGCTTGCCAGCACCCCCCGAAACAGCCGCTTTCTCTACGGGGCCATGACCCGCACACCGCCTCAGTGGGTGGAGAACTTCTTTGAGGAGCTGGGCGTGCCCCTGAAGGTGGAGCGGGGAAACCGGGTTTTTCCCCAGTCTGACCGCTCTGCGGATATCATTGACGCATTATTCCGCGCTCTCCAGCGCCGCAAGGTGCCCATCCTCCAGGACCGGGTCCTGGAGCTGCGTCCTCAAGAGGACGGCTCCTTCACTGCGGTGGGAGAGGGAGGCGAATATTCCGCCCGGACGGTGGTGCTGGCCACCGGAGGGGCGTCCTACCCCGCAACCGGCTCCACCGGAGACGGCTACACTATGGCTGAGGCCCTGGGGCATACCATTGTCCCGGCCAAGCCCTCTCTGGTGCCTTTGGAGGCGGAGGAGTCTTTTTGTGCCCAGATGCAGGGCCTGGCCCTGAAAAATGTGGTGCTGAAGGTCAAAAACAAAAAGAAAAAAGTGATCTTCCAGGAGCAGGGGGAACTGCTGTTCACCCACTTCGGCATGTCAGGTCCCCTGGTGCTCAGCGCCAGCGCCCACATGCGGGACTTTGAGAAGGACCAGTACACCTGCGTCATTGACCTCAAGCCCGCTCTGGATGAGGAGAAGCTGGACCAGCGTCTTTTGCGGGAGCTGGGTGAGAACGCCAACCGGGACATGCACAATCTGCTGGGTGCTCTGGCGCCCCGGCTGTTGGTGCCTGTGCTGCTGGAACTGACTCAAATTCCCGGAAACCGGAAGGCCCACGATGTGACCCGTCAGGAGCGCCGGCGGCTGCTGGAGACCCTGAAGGGGCTTACCATCCACGTAAAAGGTCCCCGCCCCATTACCGAGGCGATTGTCACCTCCGGCGGGGTGAAGGTGGGGGAGGTAGACCCCAAGACCATGGAGTCCAAGAAAGTTCCCGGGCTGTATCTGGCCGGAGAGCTGCTGGACGTGGACGCCTACACAGGAGGCTTCAATCTCCAGATCGCCTGGGCCACCGGCCGCTGCGCAGGAGAGAGCGCGGCCCATGCGGCTCAGGAAACCGGAGAAGAAAACGCATAGGGAGAGAGAACTATGGAAAATCGCAGTATCGCCATCGACGGCCCCGCCGGGGCAGGGAAGAGTACCCTGGCCCGAGCGCTGGCCAAAGAGATCGGCTATCTGTATGTGGACACCGGAGCCATTTACCGCACGGTAGCCCTTCGCTGCAAGCAGGAAGGAGCCGATCCCTCTGATCCGGAGCAGGTAGCTCCGCTGCTGGAGGGACTGGACCTTCGTATGGCTTACGGGGAAGACGGTGTACAGCATATGTACTTGTCGGGCAAGGATGTGTCCGAGGACATCCGGCACCATGAGATTTCCGGCATGGCCTCCCAGGTGGCCGCCCTGCCCCAGGTGCGTGCCTTCCTGCTGGACTTCCAGCGCCGCCAGGCTCAGGAGCACGACGTGGTCATGGACGGGCGGGACATCGGCACGGTGGTGCTGCCCCATGCCGGGGTGAAGATCTTCCTCACGGCCGATCCCGAAGCCCGTGCCCGCCGCCGCTGTCTGGAGCTGGAGATGCGGGGGGAGAAGGCGGAATTTTTTGAGATCCTCCACGATATCCAGCAACGGGATTATCAGGATGCCCACCGGGAAGTGGCTCCCCTGCGTCAGGCCGAGGACGCGGTGCAGCTGGATACCACCCATCTGGATCTGAAGGGCAGCCTGGAGGCCTTGATCAATCTGGTAAGGGAGAGAATCGCCCTGTGAGTATGGAAACGATTTATCGGCTGCTGTACTGCATTGTAAAGCCATTTTTCTGTCTGTGCCACCCGGTGCGGTCCGTTGGCCGGGAGAATATCCCGGAGGGGGCCGTGGTGCTGTGCGCTAACCACACCGCCCTGACCGATCCACTGTTTGTCTGCTTTGCAGCAAAGATGCGCTACCAGATCCGGCCCATGGCCAAGATCGAGTTGTCCCGGGTGCCCCTGATCGGCTGGCTGCTGGGCAAGGCTGGGGTCATCTATGTGGACCGCGGCCACGCCGATGTCAAGGCGGTCAAATCCGCTCTTGCCTGCCTGAAGGGAGAGGGCAAGCTGCTGATTTTCCCCGAAGGGACCCGAGTCCATGAGGGGGAGGATGTGGCGGCCAAGGGGGGCGTGGCCCTGTTTGCCACCCGCACGGGAAGCCCCATCCTGCCGATATATGTCACCCGGAAAAAGCCCTGGTTCCGGCCTACTACGGTGGTCTTCGGACAGCCCTTCCATCCCCAGATCGCGGGGCGGAAAGCGACCGCGGAGGAGCTGGACCAGATCACCCATACCGTGATGGACCAGATCCACCAGCTGGGGGAGGGGTTGGAATGAAAATCCGTCTGGCCAAGTCCGCCGGCTTTTGCTACGGTGTGAAGCGGGCGGTGGAGCTGGCTGAGTCAGCCGCCCAGTCCGGAGAGCCCTGTGTCATGCTGGGCTATATCATCCACAACAGCGATGTGGTGGACCGCCTGGCCAGCCAGGGCGTGAAGGTAGTAGAGGATCCCGACCAGGTGCCCCAGGGGTGCGGCGTAATCATCCGCTCCCACGGGGAGAGCCGGGAGACCTATGAGCGCCTGGAGAAGCGGGGAGCCCGCATTCTGGACGCCACCTGCCCAAACGTCAAGCGTATCCATCAGATCGTTTCCCAGGCGGAGGAGCAGGGGAGACAGCCGGTGATCATCGGCACGCCCCATCATCCGGAAGTGACTGCCATTGCTGGCTGGTGCAGCCATCCGGTGGTGCTCTCCGGCGCCCAGGAGCTGGAAGCGTGGCTCCAGGAGGACGAAAACAGGAAAAATCTTCCGCTGACTTTTGTCTCTCAAACCACCTCTACCAGAAAAATCTGGGACGGGTGCGTGAAAAAAGCAAAAAAAGAGTGTACAAACGCGGAATTTTTTGATACAATATGCGGAGCGACATCGAAACGCCAGGAGGAAGCCCATCAGTTCGCCGCGCAGTGCGACAAAATGGTGGTCATCGGCGACGGTAAAAGCTCCAACACCAAACGCTTGGCGGAGATTTGCCGGGAGTCCTGTCCGGATGTGCAGCTCATTGAGCGCGCAGCGGACCTGGATTTAAGCCGGCTGGCCCAGGCAGAAGTTGTCGGCATCACGGCGGGTGCTTCGACTCCCGCGTGGATAATAAAGGAGGTCTGTGACAAAATGAGCGATGAAATCATGGAGATCGAAAAATCCTTTGCGGAGCTGCTGGAGGAGTCGATCAAAACTTTGAATACGGGGGATAAGGTAACTGGTACTGTGGTTGCGATCACACCCACTGAGATCCAGGTTGATCTGGGCACCAAGCACGCCGGTTATATTCCCGTATCCGAGCTGACTGATGATCCCACTGCCAAGGTGGAGGATCTGGTCAAGGTCGGCGACGAGATCGAGACCTTTGTGGTCCGCGTCAACGACCAGGAGGGTGTTGTCACCCTGTCCAAGAAGCGCCTGGACGTTGTCAAGGGCTGGGAGGAGATTGAGACCGCCCGTGAGAACGAGACCGTGCTGGAGGGCGTGGTCACTGAGGACAACAAGGGCGGCGTGGTCGTGTCCGTGAAGGGCATCCGCGTGTTCGTTCCCGCTTCTCAGACTGGTCTGCCCCGCGAGACCCCCATGAGCACCCTGCTCAAGCAGAAGGTGCGCCTGGTGATCACCGAGGTCAACCGTGCCCGCCGCCGCGTGGTGGGTTCCATCAGCCGCGTGCTGCGCGCTGAGCGTGCTGCCGCCGCCGAGAAGGTCTGGGCCGAGATCGAGGACGGCAAGCGTTATACCGGTACCGTGAAGTCCCTGACTTCTTACGGCGCCTTCGTGGACATCGGCGGCGTGGACGGCATGGTCCACATCTCCGAGCTGTCTTGGTCCCGCATCAAGCACCCCTCTGAGGTGGTGAAGGTGGGCGACACCGTGGACGTGTATGTCATCTCCGCTGACCCCGAGAAGAAGAAGATCTCTCTGGGCATGAAGGATCACAGCCAGGATCCCTGGACTGTCTTCACCAGCACCTATCAGGTGGGCGACGTGGCCAACGTTCGCATCGTGAAGCTGATGACCTTCGGCGCCTTCGCCGAGATCGTTCCCGGCGTGGACGGCCTGATCCACATCTCCCAGATCGCCGATCACCGCATCGAGAAGCCCGGCGACGTGCTGGCTGAGGGCGATAAGGTGGACGTGAAGATCACCGACGTGGATATGGAGAACAAGAAGGTCTCCCTGTCCATCCGCGCTCTGCTGGAGGCTGCTCCCGCTGAGGAGGAGCCCGAGGTGGAGGAGTAATCCTCATACGCTCAAGCGCTGTATCCGAACCATCGGATGCAGCGCTTTTTTATGCCTCAATGAGCCCTGCCCCAGGGAAAGACAGGTAAAATATTTGTGAAACCTGGGGCAGAACTTGTCAAACGGGGAAAAAGTGGTTATAATAAAAAAGAATAAAGCCCTGCGGATACATATTTGGTCCCCTGTGCCCCCAGGAGACGGATGACGAGAGCGCAGCCAACAAAGTGAGGGAATTGACGAAAGAGCCTCGGAGAGAACTGAATCTACCCAAAGAACAAGCGTGCACAAGCAGGTTCAGGCTTTTCCGGACTGAAGTGGAGGTGTAGGCGTTGTTTCAGATCGGAGATAAGGTGGTCCACCCCATGCACGGGGCGGGTATCGTAGACAGCATCGTACAAAAGAAGGTCAATGGGGTCATGCGGGAATACTATGTGTTGAAGCTGCCGGTGCGTGCCATGGTGGTCATGGTGCCCACAGAGAACTGTGAGGAGATCGGCGTGCGTCCCATTGTGGACCGGGAGCAGGCAGACCGGGTATTGGCAGCCATTCCGGACATCCAGGTGGAGATGACGCAGAACTGGAACCGCCGCTACCGGGAAAATATGGAGCGGATCAAAAGCGGTGACCTGTTCGAGGTGGCCCGGGTGGTAAAGGGACTGATGCTTCGGGATGTGCAGAAGGGGCTGTCCACCGGGGAGCGGAAGATGCTCCACTCCGCCAAGCAGATCCTCATCTCTGAGATCGTCATGTGCCAGAGCAGCAGCTATGAGGACGTGGAGGCGTGCATCGACCACGCCTTGGCTTGACATATCTGCCGGGGCAGAACAATAGGATGAGAAAGAGGGGCCGAAAGGGCTCCTCTTTTGCAAGGAGTGAGACATATGGCAGGATTGCTGTCCCGGCTGGGGCGGAAGCAGAAAAAAACGGTGCGTGCGGCGGTGGTAGTAGCTGCTGGCTCTGCCACCCGGATGGAGGGGATTGACAAGGTACTTACCCCTCTGGCTGACGTGCCGGTGCTGGTGCGTACCCTGCGGGTGTTCCAGAACTGTGACGACATCGACGAGATCGTGGTGGTCACCCGGGAGGACCTGCTGGTGGAGGTGAGCCAGCTGTGCAAGGCCTTTGCCCTTGATAAGGTGAGCAAGGTTGTAGTAGGCGGCAAGGAGCGGATCAACTCGGTGCTGTGCGGCCTGCGGGAAGTGCGGCAGGATGCGGAGCTTATCGCCATCCAGGACGGCGCGCGGCCCTTCCTGACCCAGGAGGTCTTAGGGGAGGTGCTGGAAAAGGCGGAGGCCACCGGAGCTGCCGCTCCCGCCATCCCGGTGACCGATACCATCAAGCGGGTAGAGAACGGACTGGCCGTGGAGACCCCGGACCGCTCGTCTCTCTTTGCAGTGCAGACGCCCCAAGTGTTTGAGGCGGGGCTCATCCGGGCAGCGGTAGAAAAGGCGGTGGAGGAGGGTGTGACCCTCACCGACGACTGCGCCGCCGTGGAGCGGCTGGGGATGAAGGTATCCCTCACCCAGGGAAGCCGGGAGAATATCAAGATCACCACGCCATTGGACCTGTTCCTAGGCGAGGCGATCCTGGACGCCAGAGACGGGAGGGTACTGTGATGCGCATTGGACATGGATACGACGTACACCGCCTGGTAGAGGGGCGCAAACTCATTCTGGGTGGGGTAGAGGTACCTCACACGTTGGGGTTGCTGGGCCACTCGGACGCCGATGTGCTCACCCATGCAGTCATGGATGCCCTGCTTGGGGCGGCAGCTCTGGGTGATATCGGCCGCCACTTCCCGGATACTGATCCGGCCTACAAGGGAGCGGATAGTCTGGTTTTGCTGGACCATGTGATGGCTCTGCTGGACCAGGCGGGCTGGAAGGTAGGCAATGTAGATGCTACCATTCTGGCACAGAAGCCAAAGCTGGCCCCCCATATCCCTCAAATGCGGGACAATCTGGCCCGACACATGGGAGTGGAGCCGGGACAGGTGAATGTGAAAGCTACCACCGAGGAGAAGCTGGGCTTTACCGGTGCGGAGCAGGGCATTGCTGCCCACGCGGTGTGCCTACTGGAACAAAAATAAAATAAGCCCCCGCAGGGGCAAAGAGAAAAATAGAGCATAGACTGGTCCAGGGGAGAAGGACTCGGCATGGTCCCGGCCCCCGAGAAAGGAGCCATGTCATGCTCTATTATCTTATCATCTGCCGGTCCCTCACCTATGCCCAGCGCACCGCCGCCGCTCTGGGGCGGGCGGGGATCACGGCTCATATTTTCCGTACTCCCCGGCAGATTGCCGGAGAGGGCTGCAGCCACTGCGTCAAGATCCGCCAGCATGATCTGGAGGACGCCCTGGCGGTGCTGCACCAGGTGGGACTGCCGCCCAAGCGGGTCTTTCTGGCGGATAACGGCGGCGGATATGAGGAGGTGCGCCTGTGATCTATTTGGACAGCGCCGCCACCACCCTGCAAAAGCCGCCTCAGGTAGCCCGGGCCTCGGCCTGGGCGATGGGGCATCTGGCCAGTCCCGGTCGGGGAGGACACTCCGCCGCCATGGCGGCGGCGGATACCGCCTTTGCCTGCCGCCAGGAAGCCGCCCGCCTGTTCCACCTCTCCGACCCGGAGCGGGTGGTTTTTACCTTTAATGCCACCCACGCTCTGAACATTGCCATCAAATCTCTGGTGCGGCCGGGGAGCACCGTGGTCATTTCCGGTTATGAGCACAACGCCGTCACCCGGCCCCTTCATGCCATCCCTAACGTCACGGTGCGGGTGGCCGAGAGCACTCTTTTTGACCGGAAGGGAGCGGTGGAGGCCTTCCGGAGCGCCATCACGCCGGAGGTATCTGCCGTGGTGTGCTGCCACGTCTCCAATGTGTTTGGGTTCATCCTGCCCGTGGAGGAGATTGCCGGGCTGTGCCGGGAGCGAAACGTCCCGCTCATCGTGGACGCATCCCAGTCGGCAGGGTGTGTTCCTCTGGATATGGAGGCGCTGGGCACGGCCTATATGGCCATGCCAGGGCACAAGGGACTCTATGGCCCCCAGGGCACCGGCCTGCTCCTGTGCGGCGACACGGCGCCACAGCCTCTGCTGGAGGGGGGGACGGGGTCGGCCTCCCTGGTGCAGACCATGCCCGACTTTTTGCCCGACCGCCTGGAGGCGGGGACCCACAATGTGACAGGCATTGCCGGGCTGTTGGAGGGGCTGCGTTTTGTGCGGCGAACCGGAGTGGAGAACATCGGCCGCCGGGAGAGCGCACTGATCTGCCGCCTGTCCGCCAATTTGGAGCAAATCCCAGGGATCACTCTGTTCCGCGCCCAGGACCCCAGAGCCCAGGCAGGGGTGCTCTCCCTCCAGGTGGAGGGAATGGACAGCGAGGAGCTGGGAGAGCGGCTGGGACGGCGGGGAGTGGCCGTGCGGGCAGGCCTGCACTGCGCCCCTCTGGCCCACAAGACGGCGGGCACGCTGGAGGAGGGGACCGTGCGCCTGAGTGTGTCCGCCTTCAACCAGCCCTGGGAGATGGACGCCGCGGCCCGACAGCTGCGGCAGGTCTGTTCCAGAGCCGGAGTATAAAACGAAAAGACACAAAATAAAAAGGACATCCCGAAGGATGTCCTTTTTGTTTTGGAGCAGCGAAACAGTGTAGATGGAGCAGCTGCTAGGTTTGCACCCAAAACCAAATTACAACCCAGCGTAAGCGGTTGTGATTTGGAAAGGAGGAGCAGCAAAATGAGCTTGCTCTGACTTATAAAATAAGTCGGAGCAAGCGATATAACGCTTGCTCCGACTTGGAGCAGGTGAGGGGAATCGAACCCCCGTGTTCAGCTTGGGAAGCTGACATTCTGCCATTGAACTACACCTGCAAGTTGATTGCCTGAATAATATAACATAAATTATTTCGGAAAGCAAGAAAAACTTACCTGTCGTTTCCGACTCGTTTCCCGGGGATGCCATGGAACGGAAAGAATTGATTTTTTCCAAGAAAGCAGATATAATAAGGCCAACCTCAGAAAGAGGTCTGAGGGGGAGGTTTTCCTTTTGAAAGGAGCTGTTTTTATGGCTTTTGATCCTTATGAATTGGACCGGGACTACGGCGCGCCCAGCGGCGTAATTACCGAGGCACAATATACCACCCGCGCCTTTCTGTGGATGATGCTGGGGCTGATGGTCACCTTTGGCGTAGCCCTGGTGGGCTGGATGACCAACGCGACACTGTATCTGTTTTCTGCGTTTCCCACCGTTCACCTGGTGATTTTGGTGGTGACGCTGATCTTGTCATACAGCCTATCGGCCCGGATTGAGAAAATGTCGGTAGCCTCAGCCCAGATGATGTTTCTTGTATTTTCTGCTCTGATGGGCGTTACCGCTTCTACCTGGCTGTACCTGTATCAACTGACCAGCATTGTGTTTATTTTCCTGGCCACCGCTCTCTACTTTGGCGCTCTGGCTGCCTATGGCCACTTTACCAGCCGCAGCCTGGCCGGATACAAGTCGATCCTGCTCAGCGGACTTATTTTCCTTATCCTGTTTGGGGTGCTGTCTCTGTTTATTCCCGGTATGACCGCTTTTGACAGCATGATTTCTCTGTTTGGCGTTGCCATCTTCCTGGGTTATACCGCCTATGATACCCAGCGTATCCGGAAGTTTTACTATTACTATTCCGGCTATCCCGATATGATGGAGAATGCCTCCATTTTCTCCGCGCTGCAGCTGTATATGGACTTCATCAACCTTTTTTTGTACCTGCTGCGCTTTTTGGGAAAGCAGAGGAACTGAGAAGCACCTCAGCGTCGGACAAAATTTTACAAAATTACCTTTTTCCCTTGCGTAAAGATGCTCCCTCCGATAGAATAGCCCTGTGTGCTATTTTTTAGGAGGGAGCTTTTTTATGTACTTATTCAGGCCCCAGCTTCTGGAGTCGTTGGCGGACTATTCCAGAGCAAAGTTTATGAAGGACCTGGTGGCAGGCGTCATTGTGGCCATCATTGCCCTGCCTTTGTCCATCGCCCTGGCCCTGGCGTCCGGTGTTTCACCGGAGCAGGGCTTGTATACGGCCATTGTAGCGGGATTTCTGATCTCGGCCCTGGGAGGAAGTAAGGTCCAGATCGCCGGTCCCACCGCGGCCTTTGCCTCCATTGTGGCGGGGATCGTAGCCCGCAACGGGATGGATGGCCTGGCTGTGGCCACGGTGCTGGCCGGTATCCTGCTGATCCTGATGGGTGTGCTGCGTATGGGCAGCATGATCAAGTTTATTCCCTACACCATCACCACCGGATTTACGGCAGGTATCGCGGTGACCATTGTGGTGGGGCAGCTGAAGGATTTCTTTGGCGTCACCTTCCAGAACTCTCCCGTTGAGACGGTAGAGAAGCTGGAGAAGTTTTTTGCGTGCTTTTCTACCTGGAGCGTAAGTGCTGTGGCGGTGGGATGTGTGGCGCTGGTCATTCAGATCGTCTGGCCCAGATTTTTTGCCAAAATCCCTGCCTCGCTGGTGGCAGTGATCGTCACGGCGGCCATGGTCAAGCTGCTGCACCTGCCGGTGAACACCATCGGGGATCTATATACCATTTCCACCGATCTGCCCCAATTTACTCTGCCCACGGTCAATTATGACATCGTGGCGGCCGTTCTGCCCGATGCCTTCACCATCGCCATTCTGGCGGCCATCGAGTCGCTGCTGTCCTGCGTAGTGGCCGATGAGATGACAGGCTCCCATCATAACTCCAACATGGAGCTGGTGGCCCAGGGTGTGGGCAATACGGCATCTGCGCTGTTTGGCGGCATCCCGGCCACAGGAGCCATTGCCCGTACCGCCGCCAACATCAAAAACGGCGGCGTGTCCCCGGTGGCTGGTATGGTCCATGCGGGGGTGCTGGTGTTGGTGCTGGTGCTGCTGATGCCCTATGCGGCGCTCATCCCTATGCCCTGCATTGCAGCCATCTTGTTTGTGGTGGCCTACAATATGAGCGGCTGGCGCACCTTTGTACGGGTGGTCCGCCAGTCTCCCAAGAGTGATACGGCGGTGCTGCTGCTCACCTTTTTCCTGACGGTGGCCTTTGACCTGGTGGTGGCCATCGGTGTGGGCCTGACTCTGGCCTGCCTGCTGTTTATGAAGCGGATGGCCGATGTGGCCGTGGTGGAAGAGTGGGAATATGTGGAGGACACCCAGGCCGGAAAGGGACGGTTCAAGCACGTGCCCGTCCATGTGATGGTCTATGAGATCAACGGTCCCATGTTCTTTGGCGCGGCGGATAAGATTCCCCATATCGACGAGGGGGGAGAGAAACGGGTGCTGATTTTGCGCATGCGCAGTGTGCCCGCTCTGGATATCACCGCCCTGAAGGGGCTTCGGCGGCTGTGGGAGGAGTGCGGCCGTGCCGGAGTGCAGCTGGTCTTTTCCCATGTGAACGAGCAGCCCATGTCGGTGCTGAAAAAATCCGGACTTTACCAGCAGGTTGGGAAGGAGAATTTCTGTCCAAACATTGACGCAGCGTTGAAGCGGGCTATGGAGCTATAAAGGAACAGCGACGGCATTGCCGTCGCTGTTCCTTTATTTCCAGGACAGAAGTACGTCTACACCCTTGCGCTTGGGAGCCCCGCCAACCTGAGCGGGATAACCCACGGCGATGAGTGCCATGAGCTCCTGATCCTCGGGGACCTGGAGATACTCCTGCAGTCGCTTGCGGTCAAACACGCCCATAATCACGGTAGCCAGACCCAGGTCGTGGGCAGCCAGGCAGAAGGTCTGAGCGGCGATGCCGCAGTCGTAATACTGCCAGCCATCCTCCCGGTCGGTGGTGAAGGAGCCGTCCCGCTCGTAGCCGCAGCGGTTCTTTACGAAGGTCTGGGCCACCAGCAGGGGAGCACTGCGGATGATGGCGGGGTTGTTGGCCCCGGCCAGGCAGTATTCCGAAGCGATGGTCTCCCGCATAGCGGGGTCTTCAATGGCCAGATAGCGGCTGATCTGGGTGTTTTTCCAACTGGGAGCGTAGGCAGCCAGGGCTACCACATCCTCCAGCAGCTCGTGGGGCACGGGCTGGTCGGTAAACTGGCGCACACTGCGCCGGGTGAGAATACAGGTCTGAGCGTCCATATGGGTTCCTCCTGACTTGGGATTGAGAATAAAAGTATGGTAGCCCTCAGAGGGAAAAATGTCAAGGGCAGACCATGCTTGGCCTGCCCTTGCTTCCTTATGGGATATCAAATTCTACCTCATAGAGCTGGGTGTCATAGTCTCCTGTGTCCCGGAAATCCATAAACTCTTTGCTTAAGCGGTAGTGGCCGGGGGAGAGGAGACCGAAGAGCCAATCCCAGTCCACGGCCTGTTCCGTTTCTCCGTCCATGGTGACCAGATAGGCCATACCATCCCAGGCAAAGTTTCCATCCACGATGTCGGGGACGTTCTGCCACGCGCCGTCCTGTTCCACCTCCAGAGTGTAGTCGCTGCCATACTGCAGGGTGCCGGTGGGGCTGCCGCCTTCCTGGGTGATAACTAAAGTCAGGCCGGTGGGGGTCACGTTTTTCACCGATAGGATGAGGCCCCAGGAGTCCTCTGTGGTTTGGACAGAGGATGATTCAGAGGAGCTGGAGTTGATTTTCTGAGGTGCAGAGGAGCCTGCGCCGTCCGAACTGCCGCAGCCAGCCAGGGACAGGGCCAGCAGACCGGCCAGGGTAAGGGTAAGCCATCGTTTCATGTGAGATACCTCCCGGTGATAGACTTCTGTATTCCTTTAGACGGAGAAACCCGGCCTAAGTTCCCTGAAATTTGTTCTCCTTTTCATTTTGAGCAAACCGTGGTACAATGTCAACGTATCTTTTCCATGGGGAGGCATCCATGATCATCTTAGGCATCGACCCCGGAGTGGCCACGATCGGCTTTGGGGTCATTAAGGCCCAGCGAGGGAAAAACACCCTCATTCAGTACGGGGTCATCACCACGCCGCCGGGTATCCCTCTGTCCAGCCGGCTGCTGCAAATTTCCAACGACATGGAGGAGCTGATCCGCACCTTCCATCCCGACGAGATGGCGGTGGAGGAGCTTTTCTTCAGTAAGAATATTACCACCGGCATCGCCGTGGCCCATGGCCGTGGGGTGATCCTCCTGGCGGCGGAAAAGCTGGGGGTGCCGGTATTTGAGTATACCCCCATGCAGATCAAGCAGGCGGTGGCGGGCTACGGGGGCGCGGACAAGCGCCAGGTGATGCTGATGACCCAGCGGCTTCTCAATATGAAGCAGATCCCACGGCCCGACGATGCCGCTGACGCCCTGGCACTGGCTATCTGCCATGGCCGCTCGGCCACGTCCCTTTTGAATACGGAGCGGGTCTTTGATCCCAAGAAATACGACACGAGGTAAGTGCCATGAAAACGATGGTCAAACAACCAAACCCCGACCCGCCTTACAGCCTCCACGACGCCTATATTTTGAAGCTGCAAGTGGAGGAGGATATCCTGCGCCTTATCACCCAGTGCGGCTATGTGTGCACCACACCGCCCTGTAATCAGGTGGAGGGAGACGTGGAGATCACCGGCATCGACTGGGACTTCTCCTGCGTCTATGTGATGGAGTACCAAGGCGTCCTGTGCGGAAACTACGGCTCTTTCACCGGACGGAAAATGACGGTGGCGGACTTTTTGCGGGAGTACTCAGAAGCGACGCTGGATATCATGGACGAGACCTACGGATATCACCAGGTGAAGCTGGACGGTTTCCTCAACGTGGGGGAGCGCTGCCTGGAGTTTCAGCTGGACATCTGCTACGCCGGAGAGTTCCGGTATTTGCTCAAAGAATAAATGCCGTCCATTGGACGGTTTATGGAGGAACTTATGTTTTACTATCTCAATGGCACCGTGGCCCATATCGAGCCTTACCTGGTGGTCATCGACTGCGGCGGGGTGGGTTATGCCTGCCGCACTACCAGCTATACCCTGTCTGCACTGAAAAAGGGTGAAAAGGGAAAAGTCTTTACACACTTGAATGTCCGGGAGGACGCCATGGAGCTCTATGGCTTTGCCACCCAGGAAGAGCTGAATCTGTTTCAGCAGCTTATTTCTGTTTCCGGTGTTGGTCCCAAGGCAGCTTTGTCTATTCTGTCCTCCAACACCCCGGCCAATCTGGCCCTCAGCATCATCACCGGGGATGAGAAGGCACTCACCTGCGCTCAGGGTATCGGCAAGAAGATCGCCCAGCGGGTGATTCTGGAGCTGAAGGACAAGCTGGCCAAGGGTCAGGCGCTGAACGGGGCAGGGGAGGCCTACGGCGGCACCGGAGTGACCGTCATTCCCGAAAACAAGCTCTCCGAGGCCAGCGCCGCCCTGGCGGTGCTGGGTTACACCCAGGGGGAGATCAATGTGGCCCTCAAGGGCATCGACCTGGACAGTCTTACCCTGGAGCAGATCATCAAGCAGGCCCTGAAAAAGATGATGAAGGGGTAATCTCCATAATGATTGTCTTTCTCATCATGATCGCCCTGTTTCTTGTGCTGGGGCTGATCTTCTCCCGGGGAAAGGGAGCTTTCCTCATTGCCGGGTACAACACCGCATCCAAGGCAGAGAAGGCCAGGTATGACGAGAAAGCCCTGTGCCGCTTCATGGGCAAAATCATGTTCGCCCTGGCCGGATGCCAGGGAATTATGGCACTGGGGATACTTGTGGTCGGCATGTGGCTGTTTTGGGTGGGAATCGCCGCCTTCCTGGCGGTGGCATTCGGGACCGTGATCTATGCCAACACCAGAAACCGCTTCCAAAAGAAATCCAAGTGAGAGGATGAAAGGATGAGCACTTTGGAGACAAAGAAAACCACCAAGACCGTGGTGAAAAGCGGCATTACCTTCGGCACCTGCCTGGCCATGGTCATTTCCTATACCACCTGGCACTCGGTAGGGTGGGCCATTTTCCATGGCCTGCTCAGCTGGGTATATGTTATCTATTTTGTTCTGCGGTACTGATTTGGACCGATATATTTTGAGAGGAACCAAACAAATATGGCCATTGATTTTTCCAATCCAGAATTTGACCCGGAGGAGCTCAGCGAGCCTCTGGTGACCACCTCCCTCACCCGGGAGGACGAGGGGGAGTATTCCCTGCGGCCCAAAACCCTTCGGGAGTACATCGGCCAGGAGAAGGCCAAAGGAAACCTGGAGGTCTTTATCCAGGCGGCTAAAATGCGCAACGAACCTCTGGACCATGTGCTGCTCCACGGCCCGCCCGGCTTGGGCAAGACCACCCTCAGCGGCATTATCGCCAATGAAATGGGGGTAAATGTGCGCATCACCTCCGGTCCTGCCATTGAGAAGGCAGGAGATCTGGCGGCGCTGCTCACCAACTTAAATGAAAACGACATCCTCTTTGTGGACGAGATCCACCGCCTCAACCGCTCGGTGGAGGAGGTGCTTTACCCAGCCATGGAGGATTTCGCCATCGACATCATCATCGGCAAAGGTCCGTCGGCCAACTCCATCCGTCTGGACCTGCCCAAATTTACCCTCATTGGAGCCACCACCCGGGCAGGGCAGCTGTCCGCGCCCCTGCGTGACCGCTTTGGCGTGACGTTAAGGCTGGAGCTTTACACCCCTGAGGAGCTGGCGCTGATCGTCAAGCGCTCTGCAGGTATTCTGGGCGTGCCCATTGAGGACGATGGAGCCATGGAGATCGCCCGCCGCAGCCGCGGCACCCCCCGTATTGCCAACCGGATGTTGCGCCGAGTACGGGACTTTGCCCAGGTGCGGGCGGGAGGCGTTATCACCAAAAAGGTGGCTGACGAGGCCCTCACCGCCCTGGAGATCGACCATCTGGGGCTGGATTCCATTGACCACCGGATGCTGCGCTCCATCATTGAGAACTACCGGGGCGGCCCGGTGGGCCTGGAGACCTTGGCGGCCACCATCAACGAGGAGGCGGTGACCCTGGAGGACGTGTACGAGCCCTATCTGATGCAGCTGGGGTTCCTTACCCGCACCCCCCGTGGCCGCTGTGTTACCCCCAAGGCCTATCAGCATCTGGGTCTCAGCGTTCCCGGAGAGTCCGGAGGGCTGGACCAGCTGAGTTTCTAACCCCGGAGGCGCTCTTTAGTGAAAGAAAAACTGAAAAAATTGCTGGCGGGCCTGTTGGGCAGCGGCATCATGATTTTGCTCTTGTTCGGGACGTTTGCAGTGGTTGCTCTGGTCGGCGGCAATGTGATGAGGCTGTTCGGGTTTCGCTATGACAGCGTGGGACAGCTGCTGCTCTACTTCCTGTTAGGGGAACTGATTGGCCTGCCTCTGGATCTGATCAGTACGGCTCTGCCTAAGGCACTGTATCGCATGGGAAAGGTGGACCGTCGGCAGGGGAATTTGCTTTACATCCCAATGGATACCTTGTTTACCATCGCCGCGTTTTGGGTTGCGGACGGGTTAATGGCCAGTGTGTCCACCACCGGACTCTCTTTGTGCATTCTGGGCTTTGGAACGGCACTGATCACCCAGCCCATAAAGAAGGATGACTGACCGAAAGGGGAGAGGACGATGGGCTTTTGGCTGTACTGCACTGCCATGTGCCTGCTGGTGCCCGCTGTGATGCTGTACTTTGGATGGCGTTTTTTGAACAGACCGCCCCAAAAGATCAATGCCCTCTATGGTTACCGCACCAGCCGTTCTATGAAAAACCAACAGACCTGGGATTATGCCCACCAGGTATGCGGAAAGCTATGGTTTCGGGCAGGGGCGGTGATGCTGCCCCTGAGCCTTTTGGCCATGTTGTCCGGACTGGGCAAAGATACGCAAGCACTGGGAATATGGCTTATGGGCGTGGTTTTGGTCCAGGTTGTGGTGATGATCGCCACCATTTTTCCAGTAGAAAAGGCATTAAAACGAAAATTTGACAAATTTGGCAGGAGAATTGGCTGAATAAGTGATAGACGGTAGGGAAATTTTATGCTATGCTTATTTGTGGAAAAGCGGCATAAGATCCGGTCCTGAGGGAAAATAATTTCCAGATCAAGACCAGAAAACGATGGCATATTATGGAAATAATAGAACAAACTGGAATGAATATGGGAAAAACGCCAAATAATTTCCCGATACCCCTTGACAAAACCAGTCAATTTGATTATTATGAGTTTTAACCGGAACAAAAAATTGGAAACGCCCCAGCCTCCGCCTCCCACAGACGAGGCGCTGTGTCTCCAGGCGGCAGCAGGAAGCGCCGCTGCGGCGGAAGAGTTGGTCCGCCGCTACGGCCGCTTGGTGCGTGCCTGCGCCCGCCCCCTGTTTTTGGCAGGAGGGGACAGTGAGGACCTGTTTCAGGAGGGTATGCTGGGTTTGCTGTCCGCCATCCGTGGCTTTGATGCCCGGCGGGACGCATCTTTCCGGACCTATGCGGAGGTTTGTGTCCGCAACCGCCTGTACAGCGCGGTCCGCGCTGCCCAGGGGGATAAGCATCTTCCACTTAATCACAGTGTCTCTTTCGAACCCCCTCTTTTTGACGGCCCGAACGCGTATCTGTTTTCCAGCGAAGAGAGCCCAGAAGACGTCATCATCGGCAGGGAGGAACTGAGAGAGCGCCTTGACGCTCTGAAGGGCCAGTTATCTGAGCTCGAAGGGAAAATCCTGCCGCCCTACTTAAGCGGTCTCACTTGTGCAGAGATTGCAAAACGGGTCGGTCGGTCTCCAAAGTCCGTGGACAACGCCGTGCAGCGCATCCGCCGCAAGGTGGCCCGGCAAACTTCTTCCGGCGCATCCAGCGAGAGCTGATCGCAAATACAACCGTCCAATCCTTGAAATCTGGGTAATTGGGCAACGAGTCAAAGAGAGGGAAATCCAATGTACGAAGACAAGATCCTGGTATGCAAAGAGTGCGGCAACGAGTTCACCTTTACCGCTGGTGAGCAGGAATTTTACGCTGAGCGCGGCTTCCAGAACGAGCCCCAGCGCTGCAAAGCTTGCCGCGACGCCCGTAAGAATGCTGCCCGCGGCCCCCGTGAGTATTTCACTGCCACCTGCGCTGCCTGCGGC
>NZ_JBKVXZ010000031.1:37256-42176 GCF_046973065.1 Flintibacter sp.
CGCGTTCCTTTCGAGCCCAAGTCTGACCGTCCTTTCTACTGCAGCGAGTGCTTCGCCAAGATGCGCGAGCAGCAGGGCTAATTTTTAGAACCAGGATAAAAGGGCGCCCAGCCGGGCGTCCTTTTTCTGTATTCAGGGAGAAAAATCGGGCTGTTTTTCCACCGCAACTCCGGGTTGCGGAAGTTCCACCCCAAGCTGGTAGTATTAGAGAGGCTGGTTTGCTAGGATAGGGCCGAAAGGAGGCGAGGGTATGACGATCGGAGAAATCATCCAAAGAGAGCGTACCCGCCTGGGCCTGTCCCAGGAAAAGCTGGCCGAGCAGGTGGGGGTATCCCGCCAGGCGGTGAGCAAGTGGGAGCTGGGGGACGCAGTACCCGACACAGACAAGCTGGTCCCTTTGGTGCGGAGTGCTCCTAAGTTTGTGGGAGCGTACTGCGGATGTCCGCTTCCCAAGCCCTCTATGACCAGATAGAAACTGATCGGCAAAACCTGGATCGATATCAGGGAGACGCGTTGTGGGAGCATCTTGACCAAATCCCGGAAGGATATCTCAATGGGGATGGCTACTTACAGACAGTCGCCCTGTGCAATCAGGGTCTCTTGATCTTGGTGTTGGGTGTGGTTTTGGGCGCGGTGCTCTTTTTCCTGGGGCGCCGGATCGTTTGCCGCCGCTGGAAAGAAAACGAGGAAAAATCCATTGCAAAATAGCGCGAGTTAGGATATACTATCATCATCCTAATGACTAACTGGAGGAATCCTGCTATGACCATTACTAAAGACACCATCATTGGTGATATTCTGAACATCGCCCCTCAGACTGCGCCCCTGTTCATGAACATCGGCATGCACTGCCTGGGCTGCCCCGCTTCCCGGGGTGAGACCGTGGAGCAGGCCTGCATGGTTCACGGGGTGGATCCCGACGAGCTGCTGGCCGCGGTCAACAAGATGATCGCTGAGGGCGAATAAAACCAAGGAATGAAAGATGGGGGCGGAGGGGTTCCGCCCCCATTTTTTGCGGAGGTTCCCGGTATGAAATTGGTGCTGTTCATGGGAAGCCCCAGAAAAAATGGCAATACCGCCGCCCTGGCGGCACCCTTCCTGGAGGAGTGCGGACAGTTGGGGGTCGAGGCAGAGACCGTTTGGCTCTATGACAAGACCATCCTGCCCTGTCTGGGCTGCAAGACCTGCCAGGACCGGACGGACGGCCTAGGCTGCGTGCAGGAAGACGATATGGCCGACCTGTTCGGAGCTATGGAGCGCAGCGATACCATTGTTCTGGCTACCCCCATTTACGGCTGGTTCTGTACCGCCCCCATGAAGGCGCTGATGGACCGGGCCGTGTACGCCGGCACCAAAAATTACGGCCGGGTAAAGGGACCGTCTCTGCTCCGGGGTAAGAACCTTGCCACCATCGTCACCTGCGGTTATCCTCCGGAGAAGGGAGCTGACCTGTGGGAGGCTGGGCTGCGCCGCTGGTGCCGCCACAGCGGATTACATTGGCAGGGGATGCTCTGTGGCCGGGATATGGGCCCCGGCGTCCCATTTTTAACACAAGACAAGCTGGCCGCCGCCCGGGATTTTGTCCGGTCGCTCATTCAAAAGGCCGGCGGGGAGGACTTATGAAACAACATATCGAACTCTCGCCCCGGCTGCGGCTGGCGGCTGATCTGGTGCCCCAGGGGGCGCGGCTGGCCGATGTGGGCACCGACCACGCCTATTTACCCGCCTGCCTGCTGCTGGAGGGCAAGATCCCCTGGGCCATTGCCTCCGACCTGCGGAAGGGTCCGCTGGACCGTGCCCGTGAGACGGCCCGGCAGTATGGCTGCGGGGATAAGATGGCCTTCCGGCTGTGCAACGGTCTGGCAGGCATCCGTCCCGGTGAGGTGGACGCCATCGTCATCGCCGGGATGGGGGGCGAGACCATTGCCCAGATCCTGGAGGCCGCCCCTTGGGTTTTGGAGGAGAAGATTCCCCTGATCCTCCAGCCCATGAGCTCCCTGCCCGAGCTGCGGAAGTGGCTGGGCCAACATGGCTACGCCATTGCCAAGGAACAGCTGGCCCGGGAAGGGGAGACCCTGTATGTGGTGATGCGGGTGACGACGGGAGAGATGGGTACTCAGACGCCCGGTCAGCTCTGGGCCGGACGGCAGAGCCGGGACCCTCTGCGGGGAGAGTACCTGGACCATCTGACCCAGAAACTGCGCCGTGCTCTGGACGGCATGTCCAAGGGCAAAGGGGAACAGATCCAGGCGCGGCGCCAGGCGCTGGAAGGCGTATATAAGGAAATGCTAGCAATGAAAGAGGAGTGGCAGCAATGGCAACTGTAAAGGATATTTACTGTGCAATGGATGAGTGGGCCCCCTTTGAGACCCAGATGGATTTTGACAACGCCGGCTTTCTGGTGGGCCGGGGAGAAGCTAAGGCAGACAAGATTCTGGTGGCGCTGGATATCACCCAGGAGGTGGTGGAGGAGGCGGCCAAGCTGGGCTGTCAGCTCATTGTGTCCCACCACCCGGTAATCTTTCACCCGGTCAAGGCGGTCACCGATGAGAGCGTCACTGGGTGCACCCTGTTGGCGCTGACGGAGGAGAAGATCGCCGCCATCTGCTGCCACACCAATCTGGACGCTGCCCAGGACGGGGTGAATGACTGTCTGGCCCAGGCGCTGGGTCTTCAGGAGGTCACCCAGCTCCACCCCGATGGAGTGGACCGGGCAGGCCGCACCTACGGCATCGGCCGGGTGGGGATGTGCCACCAGCCCGGCATGAGCGCGGCGGACTACGCCGGCCGGGTCAAGCTGCTGCTGGGCGCTGCGGGAGTGCGGTACACCGATGGAGGCCGCCCGGTGCGCCGGGTGGCGGTGGGCGGCGGCGCCTGCGGCTCCATGCTGGCCGATGCGGTGGCCATGGGCTGCGACACCTTTGTCACCGCCGATGTGAAGTATGACCAGTTCCTGGAGGCCCGGGCGCTGGGCGTCAACCTGCTGGACGCCGGCCACTACGCCACCGAGAACGTGATCTGTGACCGGATGGCTCAGTACCTGTCCAAGCGCTTCCCTGAGGTGAGCGTGCTGGTCTCCCACCGGCACAAGGAAGCCTGCGCCTGCGTGTAAGGAGGAAAAAACAGGGGAAAATTGTACCCTTGCCTTGTGCATTGGTGCTGCCTGTGCTAAAATAAAATATTAGCGTGTAGAATATACCAACACGGATCTTTGATCGCTGATATAGAGGTGTCGTTAAGGATGAAAATAGTGGTATTGGCCGGCGGCCTGAGCCCCGAGCGCAACGTATCCCTGTCCTCCGGAGCCATGGTGTGCGAGGCCCTGCGCTCCAAGGGACACAAGGTGGCCCTGATGGACCTGTTCTTTGGCGTGGAGGGGACCGACCGTACGGTGGACCCCTTTGAGGCCCCCATTCCCCAGGCCTTTAAAAAGGTCAGCCCCGAGGCTCCCGACCTGGCTCAGGTGCGGGCGAGCCGGAAGGATACCAGCCCCTCCGCCATTGGGCAGGGCGTGCTGGAGCTGTGTGCCCAGGCGGACGTAGTCTATCTGGCCCTCCACGGGGCATGCGGAGAGGACGGCCGTATCCAGGCCACCCTGGATCTGCTGGGCGTTCCCTATACCGGTTCGGGCTGCCTGGGCTCGGCCATCGCTATGGATAAGGATATGACCAAGCGTCTGGTAGCCCACAAGGTACGCACCCCCAGCTGGTGCACCGTCACCGTGACGGAGGAGAACCTGGAGCAGCTCATGGAAGAGACCAAGCTGCCTGTGGTGGTCAAACCCATCGCCAGCGGCTCCTCCATCGGCGTGACCATCGCCCACACCAAGGACGACCTGCGCCGTGGTCTGGAGGAGAGCATCCGCCTGGGCGGCCGCACCGTACTGGAGCAGTACGTAAAGGGCCGCGAGATCCAGGTGGCGGTGCTCAACGGAAAGGCTCTGCCCTCCATTGAGATCATTCCTCAGGCCGATTTCTACGACTACGCCAACAAGTACCAGCCCGGCGCCGCCCGGGAGGTATGCCCCGCTGAGATCCCCTCCGAGTGGGAGAAGAAGGTAGGGGACGCGGCGGTGGCCGTGTTTGAGGAGCTGGGTCTGGCCGTATACTCCCGTGCCGACTTCATCGTCACCGAGGACGGAGAGGCCTACTTCCTGGAAATCAACACCCTGCCCGGCATGACCCCCACCAGCCTGGTGCCCCAGGAGGCGGCCGCGGTGGGTATGGACTATGCCACCCTGTGTGAGACCATTGTGGCCTCCTCCCTGAAGGCCCGCAAGGAAGGAGCATAACCGTATGGAGACCATCACTGTTGGCCAACTGCTGGATGCGGTACACGGCACTCTGCTGGGCGGCTCCCAGGACATGGAATTGACCGTGAGCGGGGTGGATACCGACAGCCGGGATATCCATCCCGGCTCCCTGTTCATCCCTCTGGTGGGGGAGCGGTTTGACGGCCACGCCTATATCACCTCCGCCCTGGAGGCGGGGGCTGCGGGCTGCCTGACCGCCCGTGTGCGTACCGACTACCGGGAGGACAAGTTCTACATCCAGGTGGGCAACACCGAACGGGCCCTGCGGGACCTGGCCGCCTGGTATAAAGACCGCTTTCAGATCCCCTTTGTGGGCATCACCGGCAGTGTGGGCAAGACCACAGCCAAGGATATGATCGCGGCGGTGCTTTCCGTTAAGTACAAGGTGCTGAAGACGGAGGGCAACTTTAATAACAACATTGGCCTGCCCCTGACCCTGCTGCGTCTGGACCACACCCACCAGGTGGGCGTGCTGGAGATGGGCATGGATAAGCCGGGGGAGATCGACTACCTCAGCGATATCGTGCGACCCGAGGTGGGAGTCATCACCAACATCGGTGACGCCCACATCGAAAAGCTGGGCAGCCGGGAGAACATCTTCAAGGCCA
>NZ_JBKVXZ010000032.1:0-41823 GCF_046973065.1 Flintibacter sp.
GAAGATCATGCGGGCCACCCAGAAGAAGATGATGTCGTAGCCGGTAACCAGCACGTCGGTGGGGTAGAAGTACTTCAAGTCCTCGGTCTCCTCGGGCCAGCCCAGAGTGGAGAAGGGCCACAGGGCGGAAGAGAACCAGGTGTCCAGCACGTCGGGATCCCGGTGGATGTTCTTGGAGTGGCACTTCTCACACTCGCAGGCATCCTCGCGGCTGACGGTCATATGGCCGCAGTTGTCGCAGTACCACACGGGGATCTGGTGGCCCCACCACAGCTGACGGGAGATACACCAGTCGTGGACGTTCTCCATCCAGTTGAGGTAGGTCTTGGAGAAGCGGTCGGGGACGAACTTGGTCTCGCCCTCTTCCACTACACGAATGGCCTCCTTGGCCAGAGGCGCCATCTTGACGAACCACTGGGCGGAGATGATGGGCTCCACATCGCTGTGGCAGCGGTAGCAGGTGCCCACGTTGTGCTGGTGGGGCTCCACTTTCACCAGATAGCCCTGCTCCTCCAGATCGGCCACGATGGCCTTACGGGCCTCATAGCGGTCCATACCGGAGTACTTGCCGTAGCCTTCCACCACCTTGCCGTTGTCGTCCAGCACGCGGATGGTCTCCAGGTTCTGGCGCAGACCGACCTCAAAGTCGTTGGGGTCGTGGGCGGGGGTCATCTTTACGCAGCCGGTACCGAACTCCATGTCCACGTACTCGTCAGCCACGATGGGCATCTCACGGCCCACCAGGGGCAGGATGCACTTTTTGCCCACGATGTCCTTATAGCGCTCGTCGTCGGGGTGGACGGCCACGCCGGTATCACCCAGCATGGTCTCAGGACGGGTGGTGGCCACGATGACATAGCGGCCCTCCTCGCCCTGGATGGGGTAGCGGATGTGCCAGAAGTAGCCGGGCTTGTCCTGATACTCCACCTCGGCGTCGCTCAGAGCAGTGACGCAGTGGGGGCACCAGTTGATGATGCGGCTGCCCTTGTAGATGAGGCCCTTCTCATACAGGCTGCAGAAGACCTCACGCACCGCCTTGGAGCAGCCCTCGTCCATGGTGAACCGGGCGCGGTCCCAGTCGCAGGAGACGCCCATCTTCTTCTGCTGCTTGACGATGCGGTCGCCGTACTTGTGCTTCCAGTCCCAGACACGCTCCAGGAACTTCTCGCGGCCCAGGTCGTAGCGGGTCAGACCCTCCTTGGTGCGCAGCTCCTCTTCCACCTTGATCTGGGTGGCGATGCCGGCGTGGTCCATGCCGGGTACCCACAGGGCGGCGTAGCCCTCCATGCGCTTGAAGCGGATGAGGATATCCTGCAGGGCGCAGTCCATGGCGTGGCCCATATGCAGCTGGCCGGTGACGTTGGGGGGAGGCATGACGATAGTAAAGGGCTTGCGCTCCGGGTCACGGTGACCCTTGAAGCAGCCGTTCTTCTCCCAGGTCTCATAGACCCGGGATTCGACTTCCTGGGGCTCATAAACCTTTGGCAGTTCTTTTTTCATGGGTGTTGTAACACTCCTCTGTTGTGTGCTCCGGCAGGGCCGGGCGGGGTTCGGCTCCGGGCAAAAAAATCGCCCTGAGCCATAAAAGGCTCAGGGCGAACGAAACGTCCGTGGTACCACCTGAGTTCGGACCGGAGGCCCGCGCTCTGACCCGGTAACGGCGGGAGCCGCCGTCCCTTACTGCGACTTGGGGGACGGAGCTTGGAAGCCACCTTCACCTGCTTTGGGGGGAGACTCGCACCGACCGTCTCCTCGCTGTGCCGCCTGGGCAGGCTACTCCTCTTCCGCAATGCTTTTACAAAATAACATTATAAAGAGGCGGTTTCCAAATGTCAATGGGGAACTTCACTCACTTCTTGTCAAAATACTCCCGGGTCAGGCGAATGACCGTGCCGGACAGGAGCAGCAGGCCCACCAGGTTGGGGATGGCCATCATACCGTTGAGGGTGTCGGAGATGTTCCACATGAGGGTGCCGGAGCCCACAGAGCCCACCACGCACATAAGGACAAAGGCGATTTTGAAGATGACGTTGACCACCTTGTTGTTGTTGCTCAGGTAACCCCAGCAGCGCTCGCCGTAGTAGCTCCAGCCAAGAATGGTGGACAGGGCGAAGAACAAGAGGCTAATTTGCAGGACTGTGCCGCCGATGGTGCCGGGGAGAATGGCGTTGAAGGCCGCTGCGGCCGCCGCGCCGTTGGAGGCGAAGGAGCTGAGGTCATACTCCAGAACGCCGGAGAGGAGGATGGCCATGGAGGTGAGGGTACAAATCACGATGGTGTCCACAAATACCTCAAATACACCCCACATGCCCTGCTCCACCGGCTCCTGAGTATCGGAGGCGGCGTGAGCCATGGGAGCGGAACCAAGGCCGGCCTCGTTGGAGAACAGGCCCCGGGCCACGCCCTGCTGCATGGAGATCATAATCGTGTAGCCGGCCACACCGCCGCCGATCTCACGGGGTTCCAGGCTAAAGGCCTGAGTAAAGATGGAGGCCAGAGCGGCGGGCACGTCGGTAATGCGCAGGAGGATAATGGCCAGACCGGCCACGATGTAGAACAAGGCCATAAAGGGTACCAGGTAGGAGGCCACCTGACCGATGCGTTTGACCCCGCCGATGACGACGATGGCGGTGAGGATGGCCAGGATGATGCCGGTATACAGGGGATCCAATCCAGTGAGGGACTGCACCGCGCCGGCGATCTCGGTGGACTGGGCAATGTTGCCGATGCCGAAGCAGGCGATGCCGCCCAGCAGGGCGAAGAGGATGGCCAGCCACTTCTGGCCTGCGCCCTTCTCAATGTAGTACATGGGGCCGCCGTAGTGGGCGCCCTTCTCGTCTACCTGACGGTATTTCACGGACAGCACGATCTCAGCGTACTTGGTCATCATGCCAAAGAAGGCGGAAACCCACATCCAGAACACCGCGCCGGGACCGCCGACAAAGATGGCGCCGGTAACGCCGGCAATGTTGCCAGTGCCCACCGTACCGGCCAGAGCGGTAGATACCGCCTGGAAGGGGGTGAGGTTATGCTGGCTGCCGCTCTTTTTCTTATCCTTGGAAAACAGGGTGCCGATGGTGTTGCGCAGGATGAACCCAAAGCGCCGGGCCTGCAGCCCCCGGGTGCGGAAGGTGAGGTAGATGCCGGTGCCAACCAATAAAACCAGCATGATAGGACCCCAGACCACACCGTTTACCGCACTGTTAATGGCTTCGATTTGTGCAAGCATTGTGATCCCTCGCTCTCGTGTTTCAGCGGAACACACACATCCGCTGTGCCCGTGTAAAGGGCTAAAGATACTCCACATTATAGCGGTTTTTGAGGAGAGATGCAAGCAAGAGATCGTTAAAATGCAAAAAAGGACGGAAAATGGGAAAAATAGGAGAAAACTCTACAAAATATGCAAAGGATATCCGTCCAGCTGCACCACCTGGTCGGCCAGAGAAAGTACCTGAGTCTCGTGGCTGGACAGCAGAACCGGTGTGCCCAGCTCCCGCAGAAAGGTCATCAGCCGCTTTGTGCGTTCCGGATCGATGCCGGTGAAGGGCTCGTCCAACAGGTAGAGTTTTCCACCCAGAGCCAGACAGCGCACCAGAGCCAGCCGGCGGCGCATCCCGCCGGAGAGGGCGGCGGGACGGCGGTGTTCCTCCCCCTCCAGCTCCGCCAGGGCGATCCAGCGGGGGACCTCATCCCAGCGGCTGCGGGGCAGTATGTCGGTGAGGTGCTGCTCTACCGTGCGCCAGGGAAAAAGCCGGTCCTCCTGAAAGAGAAAGGCGGTCTCGGCGGGGGTGATTCCCTCCACCTGTCCGCTCTGGGGATGTTCCAGTCCGGCAATGACCCGCAGGAGGGTGGTCTTTCCACAGCCAGAGGGGCCGGAGAGGACCGTCACTCCCTGGGGAATTTTCAGGGAGAAGCGGTCCAGCACCTGTTTTTTCCCAAAAGAGAGGGTCAAATCAGTGACCTGCATGGGACGCACCTCCTTTCCAGCGCCGCACGGCGGCAGCCAGGAGCCACTCCATGGTCAGGCTCAGGGCCACCACCACCGCCGTCCAGGCAAAAAGTGTGGGGATCTCCAGATAAAATTTGGCGTTGTAGACCTCGGTGCCGATGGCTTGGCGAGGGGTACACAGCACCTCGGCAGCTACCCCGGACTTCCAGGCTAGGCCCATGCCTGTGGTAACGGCGGAGAGAAAATAGGGCTGGATAGAGGGGAGGTAGATGAGCTTGACCTTCTTCCAGCGGGAGAAGCGATAGGCCCGTCCCAGCTCCAATAGCTGCCGGTCTGCCTGGCCAATGCCCTGCTTCACGTTACTCCACACTACCGGCAGCACCATCAGGGTGACGATGACCATGGGGACCGTAGAGCGGTATACCGCCAGCATGACCAAGAGAATGAAGGACACCACCGGGACGGCCCGGATCATGCGGATCACAGGGGAGAAGAGAAGGTCGGCCCAAGAGCAGGCACAAGTGAGGGCGGCCAGCAGAGCGCCCAGCAGAGTGCCCAGAACCATGCCGGCCAGGATGCGGCCCAGAGACAGGGCAATGGTACACCAAAATTCGCCGGTGACGCAAAGCGCAGCCAGAGTCTGGACTACGGTCCAGGGGGTGGGTAGGAAGATGCCCAGCTTCTGCTTCTGGGCAAAAAGGGCCGCCAACTGCCAACCCCCCAGCCAAAAGGCCGGGGGCAGCAGATAAGTCAGAAATTTACGCCACGCCATAGTAGAAGCTGTCGTAGGGCATTCCGCCGCCGATGGAGGCGGGATTGGCCTGGAACAGAACGGAGAAGTAACCCTCCACCAGGTCCTTCATCTCCTGACCGGAGGCAAAGGTGAGGTTGCACTGGGGAATGGCCGCAGCGGCGATGGCAGTGGAGGGAGTGATCTTATACTGGGCCACCAGTTCACTGGCGGTATCCACATTGGCCTCGTCCTTCATGTAGTTGATGGAGGCCTCATACTCGGTGAGGAAGTCGGCCACAGCCTGGGGATTCTCCTCGATAAACTCGGTGCGGGCCACCACGCAGCCCATGGCCAGGGAACCGTTGCCCAGCTCGTCCCATGCGTCGGACAGGGAGATGGCCTGCTTGACCGCAGAGTCCTTGGCCATCAGAGCGGTGGCAGCGGGAACGGGGAGCATACACACGGCGCTGTCGGAGGAGATCATTTTGGCGGAAACCTCTTCGGCGGTGAGCCACTCAATGGTTACGTCAGTGGCGGGGTCCACACCGTTCTGGGTGAGCAGGTAGTTGAGAATGTACTCAGGATTGGCGCCCTTGCCGGTGGTGTAGATGGTCTTGCCGGACAGGTCGGCCAGGGAGGTGACGCCTACATTCTTATCCAGGATATACAGCACGCCCAGGGTGTTCACCGCCAGCATCTGGATGGAGCCGTCGCTTTGTGCGGCAAGATTGGCGGCCACATTGGTGGCGATGGCGGCGATGTCCACCTCACCGGAGGTGAGGGCGGTCTGAATCTGGCCATTCTCGGTGACCACCTCGGCATTGTAGTCGTTGAGGGTGGTGCCCGCGTCGTTGTCAGAGAGCAGCTTGGCCGCGCCCACGCCGGTGGGGCCGGAGAGGACCATGAAGTCTACCTGGGTGCGGTCCCCGGTGTTCTGACTGGTGGACTGGGAGGTGCTGTCCGAACCGGAAGCGGAGCCATTGCCGGTATTTTTAGGACCGCAGCCTGCCAGCAGGGACAGGGTGAGTGCAGCGCACAGGAGCAGAGAGAGTTTGCGTTTCATAATATCTTCCTTTCGTTTTGAAACTACAAAATTATAGGACGGACTGGAGGGCGGGGAGGCTGGGAACTTCAATGGTCTTCCCTGAGCGGCGGATGAGATCCGCCTGTTCCAGTGCGTCAAAGGCCCGGTAGAGGGAAGCGCGGCTGAGTCCCAGCTGCCGGGCAAGATCGGTGGCCGAGATGTTGACCGGACCGTCCACGGCATTGGCCAGCAGATAGCGGGCCAGCTTGCCTTCCGATCCCGACTGGGTCACCGACTGGAGCCGCCCGGAGAGAAATCGGATGCGGCCGGAGAGATAGCGCAGGTAGTTGCGGCGCAGCAGAGGTTCTTCCCCCAGCAGCCGGTCCACCGTGGCCTGGGGAAAGAAGATAGCCCGGCAGGGGGTGTGGGCGGTGAGAGTCGTGGCGTAGTCAGGGGCGTCGTTATAGAGAGCAGCGGCTCCGAAGAGTTCTCCAGCCTCCAGGGTGCTGACTGACAGGGCCCCATTGGTCACCCGGACCTGCCCGGAGAGCAGTACCCCCAGACAGCGGAGAAACCGGTGTGGCTGGTAGAGTACCTCACCAGCGGCAAAATCCTGGACCCAGGCGTCTTCCGACCCGGCAACGCGCAGCACCAGTGCCTCATCCCCGCCCAGAAGCAGGGGGCAGCGGCTCAGCAGGGAACGCTCGGCCGCGGTAAGCTCCGTCACAGGGGACACCTCCAAACTGTCTTATTTGAGACAGAGTGATCATACCACGGTGGAGTGTCCCGGTCAAGAAGAAAAAAGACCGGAGCGACTGCTCCGGTCTTAAAAATGAAAAGAATTAAGGGTTGTTGAGATCCAGCCGGGATTTGAAATATCCGTCGGCGCAGTAGATGGCGGCGGCGGGGTTGTTGCCTGTGGCCCGGTCCTTGGCCACCAGGGTGGTGACCAGAGCCTTGGAATATTTATAAAAGAGGGAGTCGTGGCCTACGCACAGGCCCAGGCAGATGTTGAACTGGGTGCCCTCCTTGTTGAGCAGCTCCGCCTGGGCGATGGGGTTGCACATCACCTCATAGGGGCCCGGGCGTACCCGGTAATCCGCCGGGACTCCGGCACGGTCCTTGGGGATGGAACCGGTCTTGCAGATCACGGAGGAGACCTCAAAGCCGTTCTGTCTTAAGATGCGGTCTACAATGGCGGCCTCCTTATGAAGTCCCGCGCAGAAGGCCAGGCCCAGCTTGGTGTAGCCCATCCGCTTGGCAAACTCCACTGTCTCCCGCAGACGGGGCCAGCGGCAGTAGCCCGCCGCTTCGATGACGGCGCTGGTGACAAAGAAGTCGTGGTTCTCCGGCTTAAAGTATTCCTCTAAAAGCTGCTCAAAAAAGGCCGGATCCTGCATAGGACAGTTCTTGGGCATCTTGTCCAGCTGTCCGGAACGGCAGGCCTCGATGGCACATTGGGTGCAGGTGAACATCCTTTACCCCTCCTTTGCCTCAAGGGAAGCTAGGTATGCCGCCGGACCGCTCTCGTAGAGGTCGCCGCCCTGGGAATCCAGAATTACCGTAAGGGGAAAATCCTTTACCTCCAAACGGCGGACGGCCTCACAGCCCAGATCCTCCCAGCAGATGACCTCCAGCTCTTTGACGCTCCCCGCCATGAGTGCGCCTGCGCCGCCCAGGGCAGCCAGATACACCGCACCGTTGCGTACCACTGCATCTTTGACCGCCTGGTTGCGCTTGCCCTTGCCGATCATGATGGACTGGCCCAGATCCAGAAGCCGGGGGGAGTAGGCGTCCATCCGCCCGCTGGTGGTGGGACCGGCAGAGCCGATGACCTGCCCGGGCTTCTCCGGAGTGGGACCTACGTAATAGATGGCGCTGCCCTCCAGAGGGAAGGGCAGGGGCTCCCCGGCGTCCAGCCGCTCCATGAGCCGCTTGTGAGCGGCGTCCCGGGCGGTGTATACCACCCCGGAGAGCAGAACCGTATCTCCGGCCCGCAGGGGAGCCAGATCCTCCCGGGTGACGGGAGTGGTCAGTTTATATTGCATGACATGGACCTCCTTTACAGCTCTTCCGTGGCCCGGCGGGTCACATGGCAGCTCACATTGACGGCCACCGGCAGTCCGGCCACATGGGTGGGGGCAGTCTCAATGGACAGCCCCAGGCAGGTGGTCTGCCCGCCGAAGCCCTGGGGACCGACGCCCAGAGCGTTGACAGCCTCCAGCAGCTCCTGCTCCAGCTGGGCGTAGTAGGGGTCGGGATTGGGCTGGTCGATGGGGCGCAGCAGGGCGTGCTTGGCCAGATAGGCTACCTTGTCAAAGCTGCCGCCGATGCCGATGCCCAGCACGATGGGGGGGCAGGGGTTGGAGCCGGCCAGACGTACGGTCTCGATGACAAAGTTCTTTACGCCCTCCACGCCGTCGGCGGGCTTAAGCATGCCGAGACGGCTCATATTCTCGCTGCCGAAGCCCTTGGGAGCCACGGTGAGGGTGCACCGGTCCCCAGAAACCAGGCGCACGGTGATGGCAGCAGGGGTATTGTCCTCCGTGTTCACCCGGCGCAGAGGGTCGCCCACGATGGACTTGCGGAGATACCCTTCGCCGTAGCCCTGGCGCACGCCCTCGTGAATGGCGGCCTCAAAGTCGCCCTCGATGTGCACATCCTGGCCCAGCTCCACAAATACGCAGGCCATGCCGGTGTCCTGGCAGACGGGCATGTGGGTCTCCTCGGCCAGCTTCATGTTGTCCCACAGCAGGCCCAGAGTCTCCTTGGCCAGGGGCCAGGGCTCCGCCTTGCGCTGCCGGTCCAGGGCGGCGACGATATCGGCGGGCAGGTAGGTGTTGGCCTGGATGCACAGGCGAGCCACCGCTTCCGTGATGGCGGCGGCTTGGATGGTACGCATACACATTCCCTCTTTCTTCGCGTTTTCTCCATTGTATCAAAATGGGACTGGCATTTCCAGAGGAGGGCAAAAAAATCCCGCCGGGAGTTCCGGCGGAATTTTCGATCATTGTGGGAAGGGAGCGGAGTACTCAAAGGTTCCGTAGGCGGAGCGGATGGGGCCGTAAGCGCCCAAAGAGCCCAAACCTCCCAGGTCGTCGATGGAGCGGAAGGGGTAGTGGAGTAAAGAGGTCTGGCGGCGGAGAAAGAGATGGGTGAAGTCGTAGTAAGGATAGTCGTTTTCTCGCTCTAAGTGTTCGCTGGCATCTGCGGTATAGGCCAGATAGCCGCCTAGCATGGTAGCCTTTTGGGGGATGGAGAAGGAGAAGTAGGGGGCGTAGTGGAGGTGTCCCAGCCGCTCCAGCTCTTCCTCATACCACCACTGCTGCGCCTCGTTGAGTTCCTCTGCGGTTTGGCCGCCGGCCAGCTGCACCTGGGGATGGGAGAGGTAGGCAGTCTCCCCTTCCTGCCAGAGCAGGGCGGCGGTGTAGTCGTCGTGAGCATCGTTGCCCGATACGTCCAGGGAGAACTGTTCCTGAAGGCGCAGAGCAGGCAGGGTGTCGTACTGGAAGAAGTAGTACCACCGCACTTGCCCCTGGGGAAGAAAGACCAGCCACACGGAGAAGCGGGCCTGGGTGTCCTCCACCTGGACAAGAAGATCATTTCCTTCGGTCTGGGGGACTATGTCATCGGTGAGATTCAGGTCGCTCCAGGACCCGGTCTCCACGGCGTAGGCGTCCTTGCAGCGGGTAAGCTCTGCCTCGTCTAGGGTGTCGGCCAGCTCCTGGGGCAGACCCAGCTCTACCAGATGGTCCCGTACGGCGGTCTGGTAGCCGGCCAGGGGGGCGGTGACCTCCTGGGTCTCCCCGATGGGCAGGTAGCAGCTGAGCCACAGAGCAGGGAGAATAGCCAGCAGAACCAGGAGAAAGACTCCCAGGACGAAGAACTTGCCTGGCAGCCGGACCGGTGCGGGAACAATGTCATACCCCTGGCCGACCAGGGACTCACTTTGGCGGAAGATGCAGACCAGCAGATAGATCTGGAATACGATGACAGCAAGGATACGGCCATAGTAGAGCCAGTCGTTGGTAATGGAGTCGCCGAACAGGCCGGATTCGGTAGCTGGCTCCAGGGTGGACCACAGGGCAAGTGCCAGGCACAGAAGGTAGGCGACCAGTCCCCGGCCCAGCCAGTCCTTGGGTTTCACTCCTGCTACGGAAGCGAAGCGGCGGCGGATACCGGCACGCAGGGCGAAGAGAATCACCGCGTTGGCAACCACCATCAGGGCTGTCAGGGAGTTGTTGAGGACTGTATTTTGCGTGATTTGTGCCATGATTGGGGTGGCTGTCAGAATGTCATAGGCTATGTGGATGACCAGCAGAAAGGCGGACAGGCTCCAGCACAGAGTAAACCAAGGGTCGCTTTTCCGCAGGGAACGGTAGCCCAGATAGAGGAGGGTGGCTCCCAGCAGGGGCAACAGGTACTGGAGGGAGAAGAATTCAAAGCGAAAGGTGATCAGCACCATGCCCCAGATGATCTTACGGATGGAGGCCTGCCAGGGGGTATAGTCGTGCACCTCCGGAGCAGGGGGAGGGAGTTGGGACATCTCGTCCATCAGCTGGAGGTCAAATTCATCCGGCTTCATGTGGCGTCACCTCCTAACAAGGTTTGCAGGCGTTTGCGGATGCGGTAGAGCTTCCCCTCCACGGCTCGCTCCGTGGTGCCCAGCTCGGCGGCAATCCGGGCAGTGGACTGGAGGTAGTAATATTTGCGGTAGAAGAGGGCGCGGTCCCAGGCGGACAGCTTGTCCAGTGCCTCCTGCAGACGCTGGATCCGCTCCTTTTGAAGCACCTTCTCCTCCGGTCCGGGGGCCGGGTCGGGACGGCGGGGGTCCAGTTCTTCCGGAAATCCGCGGCGGCGCTGGGCGCGGAGGTGGTCGTAGGCGGTATTGCGGCACAGGGCGGTGAGCCAGGTGGTGGGGCTGGCCTTCTCCCGGTCATACTGGTGACGGCCCTCCCACAGCTTGGCGCGGACCTGGGCCAGGCAGTCCTCCTGGTCCTGGGGATCGGAGAGCATGCCGCTGATGATATAGCGCAGCATGCCGTCGTAGTGGGCCAGCAGATGCTCCAGGGCCTCGTGGTCGTCCTGGCCCAGACGCTCCATCCATGCCCATAGGTCCATGTCCTCACCTCCCTGGTTGTTGTTTCTATTGGTATATACGCGGCTTGGCGGGAAATCCCACGAAAAAATTTACCCCGGGCCGATGATCTCAGCTCGGGGCAAAGGGAATTAAAAGGGGAGAAGCGGTCCAGCGGCGGTAAACACCGCACCAAAGACCAGAGCGGGCAGCATATTGGCAACCTTGAACTTGGTGCCGAAGCACAGGTTGACGCCCACACAGAAGATGAGCATGCTGCCCAGGAAGGACAGATTGTCAATAACGGGCTGGCTGAACACGGGAGAGAGGAGCCTGGCGCACAGAGTGACCGTCCCCTGGAGCACTCCCACCGGCAGGGCGGAGAAAATGGCTCCCTTGCCATAGGTGGAGGCAAAGATCATGACAATAAGAAAGTCCAGAATGGACTTGGTATACAGGGTGGAGGGGTCGCCAGACAGACCGTCCTGGATAGAGCCCACAATGGCCATGGCACCGATGCATACCACCAGAGAGGCGGTGACAAAGCCCTGGACAAACTGGTTGTCGCCTCCCTTACGGTCGGCACGGGCTTTCAGCCACACGCCCAGCCGCTCCATCTTGCCGTCAAAATCACAAAATTCGCCGACCAGAGTACCCAGAGCCAGAGAGAGGATCATAAACAGGGTGTCCCGGGTGCTGACGGTGGACAGTCCTCCGTCAGAGACCACCAGCATCCCACACAGGGCTCCGCCTGCTCCAATAAACAGAGTGGCCAGCCCCAGGGAGCGGATGACGCTGTCCTGAACAGACTGCTTCAGCCCACCTTTGGCCAGCAGGCCGATGTAGCCGCCCACGACGATGGCCAGCACGTTGGCGATGGTACCCATGCCCACCATAAAAAACACCCCCAAAATCTGCTGCACTAACCATTTAGTATAGCAGATTTCAGGGGGATGTAAAGAGAGATTGTCAGGAATCGTCGTCTAATAGCACGCCTGCGGCGGATTTGGCCAGCAGTCCCAGGGTGCGGGCGATGCTGGTACGGGTTCCCTCGTCCAGACGGGTGAGGCCCTGAAAGACGGTGTACAGATTTTTAGGCTGGGCCAGGTCATCCAGGGAGCGGGCTTGTGTGCCCGCCAGAGCCTGATACAGGCCGTCCAGGAAAACTTCCCGGTCCGTTGGAGTGAGGGCGTCCAGCCAGCTTTTTACCGTCTGGTCCAGCTTTCGGCTGCCCTGCGTCACCTGATCTACCACCACAAAGCCGCCGCCCTGTACCTCCCAGGAGTAGGGGTCATGCTGGAAAATGCCCAGCTGGCGGCTCTTGATGACGGTGTAGGGGTCCTCATGCTCCAGCAGCATTCCCACCACCGAGGACTGGGGAACAAAGGAGTGGATACGGGGGATGAGTTCCAGATAGCCGGGCGCAGTGAGCACCTTTTTGGTAAATCCGGGGCCGTCGTTGTTGTACACCGCTTTGACCCGGTCCCGTACCGTGGGGGAGGCCAGGGCGGCGGCGTAGACGGCCAGGTTACCACCCTTGGAATGGCCGCCCAGAATAACAGGACCGGGGCTGTGGGCGACCCAGGCGGTAAGGTAGTCCAGGGCGGCCTGCTGAGCGGGGACGGTGTCCAGAAAGCTCATGTTGAAGTCCTCTTTCCAGCCTACCAGAGTGGAGTCGGTCCCCCGGAAGGCCAGAAAGGTCTCTGCCTGGCTCACCCGGATGGCCAGTGCGGCAAACTGAGTCTCCCGCTGGGGAGAGAAGATATCCTGGTGAAAGGTGAGCGTCAGCCCGGAAAACCGGGGAGCGTCCATCAGGGCACGGAGGAGCTTTCGGTCGTTGTCACACCGTACCCGATCCTCCGTAGAAGATTCCGGAAGGGAGAGAAAAGCCTGGGCGGCCTGGGCCAGAGGCACGCCGGGACCGGGCCGCTGGGGGACCAGGTCCTGAAAATGAACGTAGGCTAGGGTGGATAAAATCAGCGCGTCCACTGGGTTCAAAGGAACTTGGGCAAAGGGGATGTCTCCCCGCCAGTCCAGGTAGTCAAAGATGGTACCCACAAAACTCCTCCTTGTTGGATGGTGATTTCATGATAGCAGGGCGGGGTGTCAAAGACAAGAAAAAATGCCCGGAACGGGAGATCCCGTTCCGGGTGGAAAGGAGAGAGGCTCACGCCAGGCCCAGCAGCAGATAGGCTGCGGTGCCTACCACGCCAGAGCCGAAGATGACGGCGATGGCGCTGGGGCGGAACTTGCGCAGGATAAACAGGGCGCCCGCAAAGATCACGGCCTCGATCCAGCGGAAATTGGAGAGAGCCACGTGGGCCAGGTCGGACTGGAACACACCCAGCAGCAGGATGGACAGTCCGGCGGAGGCGATAAGGGCGACCACCGCGGGGCGCAGGGCGGACAGAACGGTCTGCACGCCGCTGAAACTGCGGTACTTGTAGTAGAAGTGGGCCAGAGCCAGGCAGATGCAGAAGGAGGGGATGATGCAGCCCAGGGTGCACAGCAGCACGCCGGGGATGCCGGCCAGGCGCATGCCTACGAAGGTGGCGGAGTTGATGGAGATGGGACCGGGGGTCATCTCCGCGATGGTGATGAGGTCGGTAAACTCAGCCAGCGTCATCAGGCCGTGGATGTCCACGATCTGGTTCTGGATGAGGGGGATGGCGGCGTAGCCGCCGCCCACGCTGAACATGCCTACCTGAATGAAGGCGAAGAACAACTGCGTAAGGATGTTCATTTACGCCACCACCTTTCGATTGCTGCGCAGCTTCATGGCCAGATCCACCAGGCCGACCACCAGGCAGCACAGGATCACGATCATGGCGTCTACGCCCAGAATGACCTTACCCACAAAAGCGGTGGCCATGAGGAGAATGTAGAGGGTACGCTTGGTGGCGATCACGTTCTTGGCCAGGTTGATGACCACGTCGAAGATGACTGCCGCTACACCGGCCCGCATGACCTGCAGAGCGATGGCGATAATGCGGTTGGAGCGGAACTGGGTGTAGAAAACAGAGATGACCGAGATGATGATCATGGGGGGGAGGGCGGTGCCCAGGATGGCAACCAGGGAGCCGATCACTCCGTACATCCGGTACCCGAGGATTACCGAGGCGTTGATAGGAATAGGACCGGGAGAGGACTGGGCGATGGCGGTGATGTCCAGCATCTCCTCCTCCTCCAGCCACTGAAGATCTTCCACGAATTTCTTCTTCATCAGGGATACGATGACAAAGCCGCCGCCGAAGGTGAAAGCGCTGAGCAGGAAGGTGGCTTTAAACAGCTGCCACAGCATCCGTGCCGGGTTCTCTTTCGTTTTCATAACAAGTTGTTTCCCCTTTCGTACTCTCTTTTTCTGAGGTGGCCTTATCATAACATACTTTTTCCATAATGAAAAATTGTTTATCTTTATTTATATATAAATCTATGTTATGATAAAAGCAGGAGGGATACCCATGCTAGATTTTCGAATGGATACTTTTCTGGCTGTGTGCCAATATATGAACTATACCCGGGCTGCCGAAGCGCTGAACATCACCCAGCCTGCCGTCTCCCAGCATATCCGCTGGCTGGAGGAGCAGTATGAGGCACCGCTGTTCACCTATGCCAACAAGCGCCTCTCCCTGACCCGGGAAGGAGAGCTGCTGCGGAGCATGGCGCTGACGGTAAAGCATGATGAGCAGATGCTGCGCCGCCGCCTTCACGATCCGGGACCTGGAGCCCACCGTCTGGTTTTCGGCGTGACGCCTACCGTAGGTATGTCGCTGATCCCGGAGCCTCTGGCCCGGTACCACCGGCTGTATCCCGACGCGCCCATCTCCATGCGGGTGTCCAATACAGAACGTTTGTGCGCCGCCCTGGACCAGGGAGAGCTGGATTTTGCCATCGTGGAGGGCTATTTTTGCAAAAGCGACTACGATTCCCTTCTCTACCGGCGGGAACCCTATCTGGCGGTATGCGGGGCAGAGTATCAGTTTGAGCAGGAGCCTAAGGTGCTCTCCGACCTTCTGGGGGAGACTCTGGTGGTGCGGGAGCCGGGTTCCGGCAACCGGGAGATCATCCGCCGGGCGCTGAGTCGGGAGAATCGGGCGGTGGAGGATTTTCGCAGCGTCATTCAGGTCAGCGACATGAATGTATTGAAAAAACTGCTGCTGCTGGGCTGCGGGGTGGGATTTCTCTATCAGGCTGCGGCTCAGCCTCAGCTGGGACAGGGGCTTTTGCGGGCTATTCCCTTGGAGGATTTTCAGGAGAGCCATGATATCACCTTCCTGTGGCGTAAGGGCAGCGTCTTCGCCCAGCGGTACCGGCAGCTGTTTGAACTGCTCTCTCCCCAGGACATAGAGGGAGAATCGTGTGCAGCAGGTGATTGACAGGGGAAAGGGATTCCTGTATGCTAGTATCTGTAAAAGAATGTCCAGGACCGGCTGTACGGCAGAGGAAGGTGGGGAAGCCTTCCGGGTCCTTTGGACATGCGGCAGATTTTATGCCCGGTGCTGCATGAAATTGCGGTACGGAAAACAGGGAGGTTATATTATCTATGAGTGAAAACAAGATTCCTCAGAGTGAGATCACCCGGGTCAAGGGCCTGGGCTTTTTGTGGGACAAGCGGACTGCCGACCGCTTTAATGGCCGGGTCATCACCCGCAACGGAAAGATTACAGCCGAGGAGTGCGCGGTGGTAGCTGAGGCCGCCAAGAAGTTCGGCAGCGGCGAGATCGCCATGACCACCCGCCTGACCATGGAAATCCAGGGTGTTCCCTTTGAGAACATCGAGCCTCTGCGTCAGTATCTGAAGGAGCAGGCCGGTCTGGAGACCGGCGGTACCGGCGCCAAGGTGCGCCCGGTGGTCTCCTGTAAGGGTACCACCTGCCAGTACGGCCTCATTGACACCTACGCTCTGTCCCAAAAGATCCATGAGCGTTTCTTTGTGGGCTACAATCAGGTGAAGCTGCCCCACAAGTTCAAGATTGCCGTGGGCGGCTGTCCCAACAACTGCGTCAAGCCCGACCTGAACGACGTGGGCATCGTGGGTCAGCGGATCCCCCTGGTCCACCCTGAGCTGTGTAAGGGCTGTAAGATGTGCGAGAAGGAGTGCCCCATGCACGTGGCCAAGGTCGTGGAGGGCAAAGCCACCATCGACCCCAACACCTGCAACCATTGCGGCCGCTGCATCCGCAAGTGCCCCTTCCACGCCATTGAGGCCCAGACCACCGGTTATCAGGTCTATCTGGGCGGCCGCTGGGGCAAGCGCACCGCTATGGGCCGTTGCCTGGATGTGATCTTCACCAGCGAGGAAGAAGTGCTGAACATGGTGGAGAAGTGCATGCTGCTCTTCAAGGCCTACGGCGAGCCCAAGGAGCGCTTTGCCGATACCGTCACCCGTCTGGGCTTTGACGAGGTCAAGAAGATGCTGATGTCCGATGAGCTGCTGGAGCGTAAGGACGAGATCCTGGCTCAGTAACATCAAAATAACGCAAAAAAGTGCCCCAGGCTACTGCCTGGGGCACTTTTTATACACAAATTACTTGCCGCAGAAGTCCTTGGCGACCTCCACGATGTGCTCCGCGGAGAGACCGAACTGCTTGAGCAGAGCGGCAGCGGGGCCGGAGTGGCCAAACTCGTCGTTGACGCCGATGCGGCGCACAGGGGTGGGGCACTTCTCGGCCAGAACACCGCACACAGCCTCACCCAGGCCACCCAGGATGTTGTGCTCCTCACAGGTGATGATCTTGCCGCACTCCTTGGCGGCCTTCAGCACCAGCTCCTCGTCCAGGGGCTTGATGGTAGCCATGTTGATGATCCGGGCGGAGATGCCGGCCTCGGCGAGGACCTTGCCCGCCTCGATGGCCTCGGCGACCATCAGGCCGTTGGCGATGATGGCCACATCGGTGCCGTCCTGGAGCACCTCGCCCTTGCCGATCTCAAAGGTGTAGCCCTCTTCCTCGTGGAACACGGGGACAGCGGCGCGGCCAAAGCGGATGTAGACGGGGCCCACATACTCGTAGGCGGCCTTCACCATGGCACGGGCCTCCACATCGTCGGCGGGAGACATGACCACCATGCCGGGGATGGAGCGCATGAGGGCGAAGTCCTCACAGCACTGGTGGGACGCGCCGTCCTCGCCCACGGAGATGCCGCCGTGGGTGGCGCCGATCTTCACGTTGAGGCGGGGATAGCCGATGGAGTTGCGCACCTGCTCAAAGGCGCGGCCGGCGGCGAACATGGCAAAGCTGGAGGCGAAAGGCACCAGTCCCATGGTAGAGGCACCGGCGGCCACAGCGATCATGTTGCCCTCGGCGATGCCGCAGTCAAAGTGACGGCCGGGGAAAGCCTTCTGGAAGGTGGCGGTCTTGGTGGCGCCGGCCAGGTCAGCGTCAAAGACGATCAGGTTGTCGTGCTCGGCACCCAGCTCCTTCAGAGCGTTGCCGTAGCTGTCACGGGTTGCGATCTTTTTCACGTCTGCCATCTTACATCGCCTCCACTTCTGCCAGCTGAGCCTTCAGCTCCGTCATGGCCTTCTCGTATTCCTCGTCATTGGGGGCCTTGCCGTGCCAGCCAGCCTGGTTCTCCATGTAGCTGACGCCCTTGCCCTTGGTGGTCTTCATCACGATGGCGAAGGGCACGCCCTTGGTTTCCTTGGCCTTGGCAAAGGCGGCCTCCATCTGTTCAAAGTCGTGGCCGTCGATCTCAGCCACTTCAAAACCGAAGGCCTTCAGCTTCTCAGGGATGGGGTAGGGGCTCATCACGTCGGCGATGTTGCCGTCGATCTGCAGGCCGTTGTTGTCGATGATAACGCACAGGTTGTCCAGCTTGTAGTGATGGGCCAGCATAAAGGCCTCCCAAACCTGGCCCTCCTGGATCTCGCCGTCACCCAGCAGGGTGTACACCCGGCAGTCCTTGCCCTGGTACTTGGCGGCCAGAGCCATGCCGGCGGCAGCGGAGACACCCTGGCCCAGAGAGCCGGTGGACATGTCCACGCCGGGGGTCTCGTTCATGTTGGGGTGGCCCTGGAGGTGGCTGCCGATGTGGCGCAGGGTGAGCAGGTCGCTCTCGGGGAAGAATCCCCGCAGCGCCAGGGCGGCGTACAGGCCGGGGGCAGTGTGACCCTTGGACAGGACAAAGCGGTCCCGGTCCTCCCACTTGGGGTTCTTGGGATCCACGTTCATCTCTTTAAAGTACAGGTAGGTAAACAGGTCAGCGGCGGACAGGCTGCCGCCGGGATGACCGGCCTTGGCGGCGTGGGTTCCCTCAATAACACCCATGCGCACCTTACAGGCGGTGGCCATCAGTTGCTTTTTTTCTGCTGCGGTCAAGTAGATCGCTCCTTTCATACGCATTGGCTTCCGTTGCATAAAAAGTGGACTGGAGGGCCAGTCCCGCAGGGTCCGAAACAAAAGGGCACCAAGCCCCCACGGAATGCTCCGAACAGATGGAATGTATGATAAGTTTCTGAGTTTATTATAGTGCGTGACGGAGAGTGGTGTCAACCTTGAGGTGGCTCCAAGAGACAGAAAAATCCCCCGGCAGGGCAAAATGCCTCACCGGGGGAAGGAAAATCAGCGGAAATAAACCAGGGGATCTTTGGGAGGCTCGGCCTTTTCCACGGTTTGGGCATAGAGCACCACGCCCTCACCCTCGTAGACGGCGGCGTGCTCCCAGCGGATCTGAGCGGTGACGGTGACCCACTCCCCCTTGCGCAGGGAGCGGCTGCGGTCATATTTGCACAGGAAACCGAAGAAACGGATGTCGTCTACACAGCAGGTCATGGCGTTGCGGCCGGGAATGAAGGTGCCCTTGGGCAGCTTCATGCTGGTCATGGCCTGGGCCTTAAAGGTGACGGTCTTGCCCTCGTAGCGCTCGGGGTGGTCTTGGATGTCAATATACCAGATGCCGTAATCGTCATCCTCCAGCTCCAGGTGGTCGCTGTCCAGAGAGTAGGGGAGGATGTCCTCCACCTCCAGCTCCTCGCCACGCTTGTCCTCAAAGACGATCTCGCACATGCGGTTGACCGCCCGGATGGACCGCTTCCAGCCCGACAGAGGCATGTCCGGGGTGCAGCGGTTGAAGAGCACCATGTCTGCCTCGGACACCTGGTCCACGATCATGGACTGCATGTTGGTGCGGTACATCTCAAAGGTAGTGGCGTCGATGACGTGGATGGCCTGGTACAGTCCCCACTCCCGGGGCAGCTTCAGATCCCGGAGGATCTGGATGGGCCACATGCCGTTATACTCCAGCAGGACGCGCTCGGGCTGATAGCGCCGCTCCACCTCGTCCAGAAAGCCGCGGGTGAGCTGGGACTGGTCCTCCACCGGCACCAGACGGCAGTTGCGCTTGGACAGCTTCTCCTGGTCGTACTCCTCCTCGCCGTCCTCACAGCGGATGAGCACGGTGCGCTGGCCGTCGTTGAAGTAGTCCATATTCAGGGTGTCGATAAGCAGGGTGGTCTTGCCGCTGTCCAGAAAGCCGGTGATCAAATAGAGAGGAATTCGGGAATCAGGCATGTTCCGTCACCTCACGCCAGCAGGAACAGCTTCTCCAGCTGTTCCTCCTTGAGATCGGAGCCGATGACGCACAGACGGCCGGTATAGTCGGCAGCGCCCTCCCGGATCTGGAACTCGCCGGGCACCAGGTCGAAGTGCAGCCAGGTCTGGCCGTCGTCGCAGGGCAGGATACCCTTGGCACGGAGGATCACGCCGTAATCCTCGCCCATGGCCAGGGCGGACAGGGCGTCCTGGAGATCTTCGCGGCTGTACTTCCGGGGCGTCTCGCGGCCCCAGGAGGTGAACACCTCGTCGGCGTCGTGGTCGTGGTGGTGATGGTGGTGCTCGTGGCCCATATCGCAGGCCAGGCAGGCGTCACAGGCAGCCTCGTCACAGCTGTGGTCGTGGTCATGTTCGTGGTGATGGTGGTCATGGTCATGATCGTGGCAGCCGCAGTCGCAGTGCTCGTCGTGGTCATGGTGGTGATGCTCGTCCTCGTGCTCATGATCGTGGTGATGATGCTCGTGGTCGTGATCGTGGCAGCCGCAGTCGCAGTGCTCATCATGGTCGTGGTGGTGATGCTGGTGGGCGATTTCCTCCATCAGCTCCTGGGCCAGAGAGTGGCCGCCCTCCATGGCGGAAAGGATCTGAGCGCCGGTGAGCTGGTCCCAGGGGGTGGTGAGGATGGCAGCCTTGGCGTTTTTGTCCCGCAGCAGCTTCACGGCGGTGTTCAGCTTGGCCTCGTCCATCTTCTGGGTGCGGGAGAGGAGAATGGCGCTGGCGTGCTCCACCTGGTTGTTGAAGAACTCGCCGAAGTTCTTCATATAGATCTTGGCCTTGGTGGCGTCCACCACGGTGACAAAGCTGTTGAGGTGCAGATCGGGTGCCTCGGCCTGGACGCGCTCCACGGCGGCAATGACGTCGGACAGCTTGCCCACGCCGGAGGGCTCGATGACGATGCGGTCAGGGGCGTAGTCGGCCAGAACCTGCTTGAGGGCCGCGCCGAAGTCGCCCACCAGAGAGCAGCAGATGCAGCCGGAGTTCATCTCGGTGATCTCCACCCCGGCGTCCTTCAGAAAGCCGCCGTCAATGCCGATCTGGCCAAACTCGTTTTCGATGAGCACGATCTTCTCGCCGCGGAACACCTCGTCCAGCAGCTTCTTGATGAGAGTGGTCTTGCCGGCGCCCAAAAAGCCGGAGACAATGTCGATTTTTGTCATGGTGAATTCGTCCTTTCTACTGTAAAACGATAAAAATTATACATTCCAAAGCAGGCCGGAAGCCCGCAGAAATTGGCAGATCAGGTGGGCGGCCTGGTCCCGGGTGGCGGGAGCCTGAGGAGCGCTGAGATCCAGCTCCACCCCGAGGGCGGAAAGACGCCAGGCGGGGGCCTGAGCCCAGTCGCTCAGACCGGCGTAGGCGGCCTGCTGGCCGGAGAAAATGGGCTGGTCGGCCATAGCGTAGCCGTCCATACAGGCCCAGGAGGAGACAGCGGAGAGAATGGTGACCAGCTCCTCATAGGTGAGGCTGTCCTGGGGAGCAAAGCTGGTGCTGCTCCGTCCGGCCAAAAATCCTTTGGCCACCATGGCATCCACCGCCTTGGTGTACCAGGCGTCGGAGGGGACGTCGGTAAAGCCTGCCGAGCCGCTCTGACGCAGATTCAGGGCAGAGGCCAGCAAAACAGCAAATTCGCCCCGGGTGATGGACTGCTCCGGCCGGAAAGAGCTGTCCGGGAAGCCGCCCAGCAGCCCATAGGCGGACAGGGTGGCCACATCGTTGGCATAGTCGCACTGCTCCAGATCGGTGTAGTTCCAGCGGCAGTTGTAGCTCAGCCCAGAAGCCTGAGCGGCCTGAGCAGGGGAGACGGCGGTCCACTGGCTGCCTCCGGCACCCTGGCTGAGCTGGGCGGAGGGAGGCAGGGCCTCCAGCAGCTGGTCAAAGGCCTCCCGGTATTCCTCTTGGGCGGCCTGCTTGCCGGAGATGTAGAAGGTACAGCCGGCAAGTTCCAGCTTCCAGTATCCCTGGCTGTCCTGGGGCTGAGCGGCCGTGAGCAGCAGCGCCGCGGCCGGGGCATATTCCTGGGAGATCATGAGGGTGGGCAGCACACCAATGGTGTCGTTGGTGGCACCGTCGGGAGAGAAAAAGCGGTAGGAGGTGATCTTCAGAGCGTCCCCGTCAAAAAGGCCGGGAGCAGACTCCTCGTCCAGCACGATCTGGGCGATACCCTTGCCATAGGTGCGGCCGCCCACAGCGATTCCGGCGCGGTAGTCCCGGATGGCGGCGGAAAACAGCTCAGAGGCGCTGGCAGAATTGCCGTCGGTAAGGATGATGAGCGGCTGATCGGTCCGGTCAGCATAGTCGCTGCTGCTGTAAACCTGCGTGTATTTCCCATCGCTGTCCCGGAAATAGGTGATATTGTGTCGGCCAATAAAGCTGCCGACGCTGTCTGCGGCGGCATTGGTGGAGCCGCCGGGGTTGGAGCGCAGGTCCAGAAGGATGGGGCGGTCCAGATCGTCGTATTGGGCCAGCGCCTGGGAGATGGTTTCTGCGGTGGTGTCACCGAAGCTGATGCACTCGATCACGGCCACCCCGTCCACCAGAGAGTAGGTGACGATGGGCACCTGTACCTTCCGGCGGGTGAGGGTCAGCTCCCGGGTGGAACCCGTTTTGCCGGAGAGGACGGTCAGCGTGACCCGGGAGCCCTCCTGACCGGTCAGGGCAGAGGACTGCTCCGAGGCGGTGACGGGCACTCCGTCAATGGACATGATGCAGTCGCCCTCCTCCAGTCCGGCCTGCTCCGCCGGGGAGTCGGGGAGGATGGACAGGATCAGAAATCCGTGTTCCGTGACTTCCTTTTGAATGGACACGCCGATCCCCACCAGAGTTTCCCCGTTGACCGAGTTCAGGAAGGCACTGTACTCATCCTTGGTCATGTAGACGGTGTAGGGGTCACCCAGGGCCTCCAGCATGGAGTCCAGATCCTCCTGGGCCAGAACGGAGTCGGGAATCTGGTCCACATAGAATTGTTCCAGAAGAGCACCGGCCTGTTGGACGGTAAGGGCGGAGACGGGAGTCAGGCACAGGGAACACGCCAGAGCCACAGACAGGCCGGCAGAAAAGATACGTTTCATAGGTAAAACTCCTGGTCCGTAGAAATGGCACGCCGGATGCCACAAGGGGGTGGCATCCGGCGCGATGGATCGGTTAGATTTTGGGGGTGCGGTAGGTCATTTCATCACGCTTGGGGCCGGAGGAGACCATGGTGATGGGGGCGCCAATGTGGGCCTCCAAAAAGTCCACATAGTCCTTGGCCTGCTGGGGCAGAGACTCGTAGTCCTTGCAGCCGCGGATGTCGCACTTCCAGCCAGGCAGAGTGGTGAAGACGGGCTTGGCCTTCATCAGCAGGGGAGTGACAGGGAAGACGTCGGTGACCTTGCCGTCGATCTCGTAGCCGGTGCAGACCTTGATCTCATCCAGGTAGCCCAGCACGTCCAGGCAGGTGAGAGCCACCTTGGTGGCGCCCTGCACCATGCAGCCGTACTTGGTTGCTACGGCATCAAACCAGCCCACACGGCGGGGACGGCCGGTGGTGGCGCCGAACTCGCCCTTGTCACCGCCGCGGCGGCGCAGCTCGTCACCCTCCTCGCCCAGCAGCTCGCTGACGAAGGGCTCGGTGTGGGAGCCCACGGAGGAGGAGTAAGCCTTGGTGACGCAGATGACGTCCTCCACCGCGGTGGGAGGCACCGCAGCGCCCACACAGCCAAAGCCGGCCAGAGTGTGGGAGGAGGTGGTCATGGGGAAGATGCCCAGGTCGGGGTCCTTCATGGAGCCCAGCTGACCCTCCAGCAGGATGGTCTTGCCCTCCTTCAGGGCCTGGTGGACAAAGCCCACCGCGTCGCCCACGTAGGGACGGATCTCCTCACGCAGCGTGACCAGCTCCTGCATCAGCTCGTCCACATTCAGCGCGGGCTTGTGGTAGAGGTGCTCGAAGAGTACGTTTTTCAGGGAAACAGCGGCAGTCAGACGCTCCTTCAGCCGCGCCTCGTCAAACAGGTCGCACACCTGGATGCCGATCTTGGCGTACTTGTCGGAGTAGAAGGGGGCGATGCCGCTCTTGGTGGAGCCGAAGGCCTTGCCGGCCAGACGCTCCTCTTCATAGGCGTCCTGCAGGGTGTGGTAGGGCATGAGAATCTGGCAGCGCTCCGACACGATCAGGTTGGGTACAGGCACGCCCTGATCGGTGAGGGATTTCAGCTCATCCACCAGCTTGCGGATGTCCAGTGCCACACCGTTGCCGATGATATTGGTGATGTGGGGGTAGAAGGTGCCGGAGGGGAGGATGTGCAGAGCAAAACGGCCATAATCATTGATGATGGTGTGGCCGGCATTGGCACCGCCCTGGAACCGGATGACCACATCAGAGGTCTCCGCCAGCATGTCGGTGATCTTGCCCTTGCCCTCGTCGCCCCAGTTGGCGCCTACGATCGCTTTTACCATAATGTTACCTCCGTGAACCGGGATTCGCAACCGAAAAACGGATTTGCCTTATCCGGCTCATAACGCAACAACCATATTATACTTCCTTTTTTTTCGGGACGCAAGAGCCAATCGTGTAGAAAAAAGGGGAGCTTTTGTGAATGATTTGCCAAAAAGGAGAACTAAGGGGCGGGGACCACATCGGGGGCCATCAGGTTCAGGCCCTTTTGCAGCAGTTCGGCCGAAAGCTTCCCCTGACCGTAGGTGATCAGATTACCCTGGGCGTCAATAAAGATAGAGAAGGGGAAGGAGTTGATACCGTAAGTTGAGATGGCCTGGTAGTCTACGTCGTAGTACACCGGGAAGGTGAAACCCGCCTCCTTCAGGTAGTTCTCCGCCTTTTCCCGGGTGTCGTTCATGGCCGCGCCCACATTGACCAGCACGAAGTGGATCTGGTCCCCGTACTGCTCATACAGAGCCTGGATGTCGGGCATCTCCTGCTTGCAGGGGGAACAGGTAGAGGCCCAGAAGTTGAGGAAAACAGGTTTATCCCCTAAAAAGTCGGACAGCTGTACCGTATTGCCCTGGGAATCCTCCATGGGAAAGGAGGGAGCGGGATTGGCCTGCTGGGAAGAGGAAGAAGAGGAAGAGGAAGAAGAGCCCTCCGACTGGCTGGGCTCATTGGCCAGCTGGCTGTTCTGTACGCCGGGAGCCAGGCGGGTGTAGAGAAATCCGGCGGCGGCCAGAATTACCACCAGGGCGATGCCTAAGATGACAGTAGATTTTTTACCCATAATGAAGTACCTCCTTAGACAAGGCGGGAGAGCAGCGTGCCCATGGTGCCGGTGGCCATGAGGATACCCACCACGATGAGCAGTCCGCCCGAGACGGCGTTGATGATAGAATAGTGGCGCTTGATCCAGTCAAAGGCAGTTTTCAGGGACTGGATGAGCAGGGCGCTGGCCAAAAACGGGATGCCCAGGCCGGCGGAGTAGCACAGCAGCAGGAGAATCCCCCGCAGGGTAGAGCCCTGCTGGGAGGCCAGTACCAGGGCCGAACCAAGGAAAGCCCCTACGCAGGGAGTCCAGCCCACGGCAAAGACCGCGCCGAATATCAAAGCGGAGAAAAAGCCCATATCATGGCCCACGGAATAGCCCTTGGAGCCCCGGAACAGGGACAGGCGGAACACACCCAGGAAGTTGAGGCCGAAGAAGATGACAATCAGACCGCTGACGATGTTTACCGCCTGCTGGTGCCGGGTGAGCAGCGCGCCGATGGAGCCGGCAAAAGCGCCCATGGCTACAAACAGCAGCGTAAAGCCCAGCACAAAGCCCAGAGCGTTTTTCAGCACCCGTCCCCGGGAGGCATCCGGCTGTCCGCCGGCAAAGTAGGACAGGTAAATGGGCAGCATGGGGAGCAGACAAGGGGAGATGAAGGTGATGAGACCTTCCAGAAAGGTGACAAGATAGACCATAGGATTCCTCCGGTTTGATTACTGAGATGAGCGGGAAGTCAGGCGCTGCCGCAGGGCGGACAGCAGGTCTCCGGCCAGCGCGCCAAGCAGCCCTCCCACCAGCATGGAGTAATAGGGGGTGGAGGTGAGGGGGCAGGTCCCAGTGGCACACAGGGTGAGACGGTAATAAAGGTATCTCCCTGCCAGGCCAAGAGCGATAAAGATAAGACCGGCGGCGTTGGAGCGCAGAAACGAAAGAACTTGCTTCATGATAAAAACCTCCTGTGGGTTTGTCAAGAAAAATCGGTTTGGATAGGGTAACCATACCACAGTGAAATCGTTCCCTCTGTGACAGGGTCACAAACCTCTTGCCCCAGGAAGAAAAAACAGTATAATAAAGGAGAAACAAACGATCCCCGGAGAGAGGAGCCCACTATGAATACCCTGACCTCTGAATCCCTGTCCTTCTGGCCTCACCTCACCCGGCAGCAACAGGAGACCTTACTGAACTGTGTACAGCGGGCGTCCTATGCCCCTGGACAGATCATCCGCTCCCCGGATACTGACTGCTTGGGAGCTCTCCTGATCCAGAGCGGTGTGGTGCGCATCTACCTGCTCTCAGAGGACGGTAGGGAAGCCACCATCTCCCGCATGACGGAAGGGGAGGTGTGTGTGCTGTCCGCCTCCTGTATGCTCAATGCCATCACCTTTGATGTACAGATCCAGGCCGAGACAGCGGTGGAGGTACTGGTCATCCCCATTCAATATCTGTCCGTTTTGATGCGGGAGAATATCTATGTAGAGAATTTCATCTACAAGGCGGCGGCGCAGCGGTTCTCCCACGCCATCCGGGCCGTGGAACAGATGCTCTTTTATACGTTGGAACAGCGGGTGGCCTCCTATTTGCTGGAGGAGTCCCAGCGGCTGGAGACCGATACCATTCAAGTTACCCAGGAGCAGCTGGCCCAGGCCATCGGCAGTGCCCGGGAGGCGGTGACCCGTACCTTAAAAAAACTGTCCGCTGCGGAGACGGTGGAGCTGTTTCGGGGCGGTGTGCGTATCCGGGACCGGAAGGGGCTGGAACGGCTGGTAGAGCGGGGCGGCTTGTAAAATCACAAAAGGAAATGTAAAACCGGGGCGGTTCCCATTAGGAAACCGTCCCGGATCTTTTTTGCCTGCGGCAGTATGAAGAGAAGAAAAAACGGGCTGATTTTACATTGAAACCAGATAGAAGGGGGTTCTTTTGATGAAAAGTGACCAAATTCACGGTGAATATGCGATTTTACGTAGATTTAACACAAAGGGGCTTTTTCATTTTACATGGCTTTTTTATACTGAGATACGCAAAACGGGAAACGGATTGCACAGTACTTAAATGAAAACGAACCAAAGGAGAATGATGAATATGAAGAAGCTTACTTGCCTGGGCCTGTCCCTTGCTCTGGCCCTGGGTCTGTTCACCGGCTGCGGCAGCAGCAATCAGGATCAGGGCAGCAGCTCCGGTTCTCAGAGCAACACCAATGACTCCTCCACCGTGGAGCTCAGCGGCACCGTGAATACCGACGGTTCCACCTCCATGGAGAGCGTGGTCAAGGCCCTGGGTGAAGCTTTCATGGAGCTCAATCCTGGTGTGACCGTGAACTACTCCGGCACCGGTTCCGGCACCGGTATCCAGTCCGCCATCGACGGCACCTGCGACCTGGGCCTGTCCTCCCGTGCTCTGAAGGATGAGGAGAAGCAGAACGGCGCGGTAGAGAACATCGTGGCTCTGGACGGTGTGGCCGTGGTCATCAACCCCGCCAACGGCGTGGAGGACCTGACTGTGGAGCAGATCGCTCAGATCTTCACCGGTGAGATCACCAACTGGTCCGAGCTGGGCGGCACCGACGGCGAGATCGCTGTGTTCGGCCGTGAGGCTGGTTCCGGCACCCGCGGCGCCTTCGAGGAGATCGTGGGCGTAGAGGATACCTGCAAGTACACCAACGAGTACTCCTCCACCGGCGACGTGATCGGCAACGTGGCCTCCAACCCCAACGCCATCGGCTACGCTTCCCTGTCCGCTGTGAATGACACTGTGAAGGCTGTGAAGGTCAACGGTGTGGCTCCTTCCGAGGACACCGTGAAGGACGGCTCCTATGAGATCCAGCGTCCCTTCGTGATGGTCACCAAGGAGGGTGCTGAGCTCTCCGAGGCTACCCAGGCTTTCCTGGACTTCGCCATGAGCGCGGATGCTGCCGACATCATTGCTGCTGCCGGTGCTGTGTCTCCCAAGGGCTAATTCCTGAGAAACATGAAAACAAGCCCCCGGTCCCCGGGGGCTTGTTTTAAATCAATGTCTCCCCTCTGCCATATTCCTCAGTTGACACGGGGACATGACATAGCTCGTGTCTCAGTGTCAGCTGAGGAGACAAACGAAAAGAAAAGGTTGAGTGATATGAAAAAAGAGCAAGTCATTGGAAATCAGGGCGGTGTGCGCCGGGCGAAAGACGCCATGGAATGGATCATGAAGACTCTTTTTATGATCTGCGGATTTATTGCCATTGCCTTTGTGCTGCTGATTACCGTTTATCTGATCATTTCCGGTCTGCCTGCTATCAAAGAGGTCGGTCTTATTGACTTCCTGTTTGGCACCCGTTGGGCCTCCACCGACAAGACCGATCCGGCCTACGGCATTCTGCCCTTTATCCTGACCTCCATTTACGGCACCGCCGGCGCCATTATCATCGGCGTGCCCATCGGATTTATGACCGCAGTATTTCTGGCCAAGGTAGCGCCTCCCAAGGTGGCATCGGTGATTCGTCCGGCGGTGGATCTGCTGGCCGGCATCCCTTCGGTGGTGTACGGTCTGGTGGGTATGATGATCCTGCTGCCCGCCATCCGGGAGTTCTTCCATATTCCCGCCGGCGACAGCCTGCTGGCTGCTATCGTTGTGTTGGCTGTTATGATCCTGCCCTCTATCATCTCGGTGTCTGAGACCGCCCTGAAGGCGGTGCCCAAAGAGTACGAGGAGGCCAGCCTGGCTCTTGGGGCCACCGAGCTGGAGACCTACTTCCGGGTCACCGCTCCTGCTGCCAAAAGCGGCATCGCCGCGGCGGTAGTGCTGGGCGTGGGCCGTGCCATTGGTGAGGCCATGGCCATCCTGATGGTAGCCGGCAATGTAGCCAACATGCCCTCCATGCTCTCCAGCGTCAAGTTCCTCACCACAGCCATCGCCAGTGAGATGAGCTATGCTGCTGTGGGAAGCCTGCAGCGAAATGCCCTGTACTCCATCGGTCTGGTGCTGTTCCTGTTCATTATGTGTATCAATGTGATCCTCAATGTGTTCCTGAAACGGGACAAGGAGGCGTAAAGGATGACGAATACTATGACTACGACTTCTGCCACTCAGACGGCCAGTAAGGCCAAAAGTAAGCTCTCTCCCCGCCGCCGTGTTTATGAGGTGGGGATGCGGACCCTTCTCTATCTGTCTGCCGGAGCGACGGTTCTGCTGCTGCTCTTTCTCATCGGGTACATCTTCTATCGGGGCCTGCCCAACCTGAACTGGACATTTTTGACCAGTCAGGAGAGTGTGCTGCGGGGTACTGACGGTATCCTCCCCGCCATTCAGAATACCATTTACGTTATCATCGTGACTCTGATTTTTATCCTGCCTCTGGGTGTAGGTGCGGCCATCTACCTCACCGAATATGCCACCAACCACAAGCTGGTAGCAGCCATTGAATTTGCTACCGAGACTCTGGCCGGCATTCCTTCCATCCTGTACGCCCTGGTGGGTATGCTGGTGTTCTGCCAGGTTATGAATCTGGGCAAGACCCTGCTGGCCGGCGCGCTCACCTTGGTCATTATGACCCTGCCCACTATCATTCGAACCACCCAGGAGTCCCTGAAGACCGTCCCCCAGAGCTACCGGGAAGGCTCCCTGGGCCTGGGTGCGGGCAAGTGGCACATGATCCGTACCGTGGTGCTGCCCTCCTCTGTGGACGGCATTGTAACGGGCTGTATCCTGTCCATCGGCCGCGTGGTCGGTGAGTCCGCCGTACTGATGTTTACCGCCGGCATGGGCACTACCCTGCAGAACTTCTTCAGTTCCGGCGGCCTGCTGGACAGCTCTGGCGCGACCCTGACTGTGGCTTTGTACGTCTACGCCAAAGAACGCGCCGAATTTGATCTGGCCTTCTCGGTGGCGGTGGTGCTGCTGATCATCACCTTTGTCATCAATCTGGCCGCAAAATTTGCCGGCGGATATTTGAGAAAGAAATAAACCTTCTGAACTTGGATAGGGAGATACAATATGAACGAAAATGTCATTTTACAGGCCGAAAACCTCAACCTGTATTACGGAGAAAACCACGCGCTGAAGGATATCAACATCGAGATCCCTGAGCACCAAATCACCGCGCTCATTGGTCCTTCCGGCTGCGGCAAGTCCACCTTCCTGCGCTGTCTCAATCGGATGAACGACCTTATTCCCATTGTGAAGATCAACGGCTCCCTGCTGTACCGGGGAGAGGATATCTACGCCCCCGGCCAGGATGTCACCGATCTGCGCAAGCGTATCGGTATGGTCTTCCAGAAGGCCAACCCCTTCCCCATGTCCATCTACGACAACGTGGCCTACGGTCCCCGCACCCACGGTATCCGCAGCAAGGTAAAGCTGGACGAGATCGTGGAGGAGTCTCTGAAGAGTGCGGCCATTTGGGATGAGGTAAAGGACCGGCTGAAAAAGCCCGCCTTGGGCCTCTCCGGCGGCCAGCAGCAGCGTCTGTGCATCGCCCGCGCGCTGGCGGTCAAGCCCGACGTACTGCTTATGGACGAGTCCACCTCCGCTCTGGACCCCATTTCCACCTCCAAAATCGAGGACCTTGCCACCGAGCTGAAAAAGGATTACACTATCATCATGGTCACCCACAATATGCAGCAGGCCGCTCGTATCTCCGACAAGACCGCCTTCTTCCTGCTGGGTGAACTCATCGAGTACGGCGACACGGAGCAGATGTTCTCCATGCCCCAGAACAAGAAGACGGAAGATTACATCACCGGGAGGTTCGGATAATGCGGGACAGATTCAACGAACAGCTGGAACAGCTGAATGTAGAGCTGATCAAAATGGGAGCCTTGTGCGAGGAGGCCATTTCCGCCGCCGCCAAGGCTCTGCTGGAAGGAGACGCCGCCCTGCGGGAGACTGCCTGCGTTGCTGAGCGGGAGATCGACCAGAAGGAGAGGGACATCGAGAGCCTGTGCATGAAGCTGCTGCTCCAGCAGCAACCGGTGGCCCGGGACCTGCGCACCATCTCCGCAGCGCTGAAGATGATCTCCGACATGGAGCGCATCGGCGACCAGGCCAGCGATATTGCCGAGATTACCCGGGACATTGAGGATAGCCCTGTGATTTCCCATGTACCCATCGCTGAGATGGCCCGCAGCACCATCGGCATGGTCACCGACAGCATCGACTCCTTTGTGCGCAAGAACCTGGGCCTGGCTCAGGAGGTCATTCGCAAGGATGACGAGATCGACCGCATGTTCCTGGAAGTCAAGGACGAGCTCATTCGCCGCATTGGCCAGGGAGACAGCGGGGAGACCTGTATGGACCTGCTGATGATCGCCAAATACTTTGAGCGCATCGGCGACCACGCCTGCAACATTGCTGAGTGGGTGGAGTACTCCCTCACCGGACAGCACGGCGATATGTGAGCTTCCCGGAAGGGGAGCGGAGGAGAGGTAAACGCACGTGATCTATATTTTAGAGGATGATACCAGCATCCGTAAGCTGGTGGTCTATACCTTACAGAGCCAGGGCATGGAGGCCCAGGGCTTTGACCGCCCCTCCCAGTTTTGGGAGGCCATGGAGAAGGGCAGTCCTGAGCTGGTGCTGCTGGATATCATGCTGCCTGAGGAGGATGGCCTGCAGGTGCTCAAACGCCTGCGCTCCATGCCCGCCACCAAGACCTTGCCTGTCATTATGCTCACAGCCAAGAGTACGGAGTATGACAAGGTGCTGGGACTGGATGAGGGGGCGGACGACTATGTGGCCAAGCCCTTCGGCATGATGGAACTGATGGCCCGTGTACGCACCGCCCTGCGCCACGCGGGGCAGAACCAGCCCAAGGAAAAGACCTACTCCCTGGGCAGCCTCTTTGTGGACCCCGAGCGGCACGTCGTCCGGGACGGAGACCGGGAAGTCACCCTGACGCTGAAGGAGTTTCAGGTTTTGTGCCTGCTGTTGGAGCGGGCCGGTACCGTATTTACCCGGGACCAGCTGCTCAACACCATCTGGGGCTATGAGTTTGACGGCGCCAGCCGGACTGTGGACGTACATATCCGTACCCTGCGCCAGAAGCTGGGCAAATCCGGCGACTGCATTGAGACGGTGCGGGGCATCGGCTACAAGATCAGTGCCGACTGACCGGCGGAGGGATAGAAGTTGAAAAATATGACCGCCAAATTATTTCGAAATTCCACAGCAGTAGCCGTCTCTGTGATGGTGCTATCCATTGCCCTGTTTTTGGGGATGCTGTACCAGTACTTCAGCAACCAGCTGATGACCGAGCTGGAGACGGAGATCTGGCTGGTAGCCCAGGGCGTGGAGCTCAACGGGATGGACTATCTCACCGGGCTCAACACGGAAAACCGGGTGACCTGGGTGGATACAGACGGTACTGTGCTCTATGACAGCCAGGCCGATGAAACTGCCATGGAGAACCATGGTGACCGGGAGGAGATCCAGCAGGCGATGACCGGTCAGTCCGGTACCGCCCGGCGCTACTCCTCCACCCTGGCCCAGCAGACCCTGTATGCCGCCCGACGGCTCAATGACGGCACCGTGATCCGTGTGGCCAGCGCGCAGCAGACGGTGGTGACCCTGCTGCTGTCCATGGTACAGCCGATTTTGATCATTCTGGCTCTGTCGCTCCTGATTTCGGCCGTGCTGGCCTCCCGAATGGCCAAGCGAATCATTCGCCCCATTGTCAATCTGGACTTGGAGCACCCGGAGGACTGCGACACCTATGAGGAGCTGACCCCCCTGCTCTCCCGCATCAAGCATCAGAACGATACCATCCAGCAGCAGCTGCTGCAGCTGCAGCAGAAGCAGCAGGAGTTTGCCGCTTTGACAGAAAATATGTCCGAAGGTTTTCTGCTGATGGACCGGCATGGCCATGTGCTCTCCTATAATAAGGGTGCCCTGAACCAGCTGGGTGCTCAGACGCCACAGGGAGAGGTGAATGCCCTGGTGCTCAACCGTAGCGAAAGCTTCCGCCAGGCGGTGGATGAGGTGCTTTCCGGCCACCGCAGCCAGCAGATGCTGCGTCTGAACGGCCGCTGCTGCCAGCTACTGGCCAACCCGGTCATGCAGGGTGAGGAGCAGATGGGCGCGGTGATGGTCCTGTTGGATGTCACCGAGCAGGAACAGCGGGAGGACCTGCGGCGGGAGTTTACCGCCAACGTCTCCCATGAGCTGAAGACCCCACTGACTTCCATCTCCGGCATTGCGGAGATCATGCAGAGCGGCATGGTAAAGGCGGAGGACGTACAGGGCTTTGCCAGCGACATCTACCAGGAGGCCCAGCGTCTCATTGCCCTGGTGGAAGATATCATCCGTCTGTCCCAACTGGACGAGGGTGCGGTGAACATGGAACGGGAGGATGTGGACCTGTTCCAGCTCTCTCTGGAGGTGACAAAACGCCTGGAGAGCGCCGCTCAGAAAAATGATGTGACCATCAAGACTATGGGGCGTTCCGTCCAGGTCCACGGTGTGCGCCGGGTGCTGGATGAGATGATCTACAACCTGTGCGACAACGCCATCAAGTATAACCGCCGGGGCGGCACGGTAGCCGTCACGGTAGGCCCGGTAGAGGGCGGCGTAGAGGTTTCAGTGGAGGATAACGGCATCGGTATCCCCGCTGAGGATCAGAACCGGGTATTTGAACGGTTCTACCGGGTGGATAAGAGCCACTCCAAGGACATCAGCGGCACTGGATTGGGCCTGTCCATTGTTAAGCACGGCGCGGCCCTCCATGACGGACAGATTCGTCTGGAGAGTACCCCGGGCAAGGGCACCACAGTGACTTTGCTGCTGCCCCAGGGCTGAGCGCATAAAATTGAATTTCCTGGGAACCTTTTTTCTTGGAAGGCGTCAAAGAAGATGAAACGGGCCGATAATTAGTCCGTTCAGAACAAGAAAAAAGGAGACCACTCATGAAAAAATTGTTTGCCAGTTTGGCTTGCGCCGCGCTTTTGATCACTGCTCTGACCGGCTGCGGACAGAAGACCGGTAGCACCCGTACCCCGGAGGAACTGACCCAGCTGTACAGCCAGGCCATCACAGAGAGCGGGGGCGAGATGGTGGAATATAACCCCGTCATTACCCAGATCGACGACGAGAATGAGATCAATGGTATGATCCTGGAATCCATGGGCCTTAAGGAAGAGGATATGACCGCCTTTGGCGTGAGCGGTTCCATGATGAGCGTGAAGGCCTACGGCATTGCTGCCGTCATGCCCGCTGAGGGCAAGGAGGAGGCCGTGAAAGAGGGCCTTCAGGGCTTCATTGACAAGCAGAAGACGATCTTTGAGACCTACCTGGCGGACCAGTATGCTGTGGCAGAGAATGCCCGCCTGGAGACTCTGGAGGACGGCACGGTGCTGATGGTGATGTGCGAAGGCTCCGATACGGTGTTTGACCAGATCCGCACCGCTATTGAGGCGTAAAGCCGGATCGTCCGGAGCGCACCAAGCATCCAACCAAAAAACCTGCCTTACCGGCCGGCGGCATTGTCCGCCGACCGGTTTTTCTTCCCTGTCAGCTAAAAAAGAGCGGAGGGAAGGCTGGAATTGGAGAAGGACTTTTCTTGTTCGGCGCTTGACTTGTGGCGGGGGATACATTATATATAATAGAGCCTGAAGCGTCTTTTGAAGCGGCGTTCAGGGAAATAAAGAGCCGTGAGAACGATAAAAATTCCTTCCCAATTGGTTGGGCGGAACGCACTGCCGGGAGAAAATCGTTGACTTGAATATCCTGGGAGGGTATGCTATATTAAGGTCTGCCGAATCGGCCCCGGGAAGGGATACCCTGCGTCAATGGGATATTTTGTTGAAAAACAGCCCTTTTTTGCCGTTTTTTCTTGGAAAAGCTGGGGCGTACAGGGATATCGGCCAAATTGAGGCCGAAGGAACAAGCCCAAAAGGGAGACGTGTGCAGCGATGCAACTTCATAGAAATAAGCGAAAGAGTATTAACCCCACCCGTTACATCGTATTGGGTTTTGGGGCCATTATTCTGTTGGGCACACTGCTGCTGCATCTGCCCATCTCCGCCCAGGACGGACAGATGACTCCATGGCTGACCTGTTTGTTCACCGCAACCTCCGCCACCTGCGTGACGGGACTGGTTTTGGTGGATACGGCGGTACACTGGTCGATATTTGGTCAGGCAGTTATTTTGCTGCTGCTTCAGTTAGGCGGATTGGGGTTTGTTACCCTGATTTCGATCATCCCCTTTGCTTTGCACCGTCGTATCGGCTTGTCTCAGCGCCTGGTGATGGCCTCGGCCATGAACCTGGACCGGGTAGCCGGAGTGGTGCGAGTGGTGCGCCACGCCCTGCTGGGCACAATGCTTGTGGAGGGGATTGGAGCGGTCCTGCTGGCCATTCGGTTTGTGCCTCAGTTTGGACTGCTGGGTATTTGGTTTTCCATTTTTCACAGCATCTCTGCCTTCTGTAACGGTGGCTTTGATATTCTGGGCCTTTACAGCGGCCCCTACTCCAGTTTGGCGGCCTACCAGGGAGACCCGTTGGTGCTGGGCACCATCATGGCCCTCATTGTGATAGGCGGCCTGGGCTTCTTTGTGTGGGAAGATGTGATCCAGAAGCGCTGCTGGAAAAAATTAACTCTTTATAGTAAGATGGTACTGGGCATCACCGCCTGCCTCATTGTTTTTGGCGCGGTCTATTTTGCCTGCGCAGAGTGGGAAAACCCCGATACGTTGGGGAGCATGCCCCTGTGGCAGCGGCCTCTCAACGCCTTATTCCAGTCGGTTACCCTGCGCACGGCGGGCTATGCCACCTTTGATCAGGGAAAACTGCTGGAAGGATCGGCGGTTATGTCCATTCTGCTGATGCTCATCGGCGGCTCCTCCGGCTCCACAGCGGGCGGATTGAAGACGGTGACGGTGGGTGTGTTGCTGCTGGCCCTGCGGGACGGTCTGCGGGGACGGGATCAGGTCGTCTTCCGGGGCAGACGGATTCCCGGCCGAAAGGTCCTGGACGCCATGACCTTGGCGCTGACGGTACTGCTGCTGTTTTTGAGCGCGTCTATGCTCCTGTCCCTGATGGAACGGGTGCCCTATGTGCAGGCGGCCTTTGAAACGGCATCTGCTATGGGTACGGTGGGTGTGACCATGGGTATTACCCCCGGACTGAGCGTGCCCAGCGCACTGCTGGTGATTGCACTGATATTTTTAGGACGGGTAGGAATCCTGTCCTTCTCCATTGCCTTCTTGACCCGGGGACGGGGGGAGAACAAGATCCTCTACCCTTCTACAGAGGTTATGATAGGCTGAGTATTAGGAGGAATATATGAAAAGCTTTCTGATTGTGGGGCTGGGACGGTTTGGCGCCTCGCTGGCCCAGGAGTTGTGTGAGCAGGGCCATGAAGTGCTGGCACTTGATGTCCTTCCTGAGCGGGTACAGGCAGTGGCCGACCATGTGACCCATGCGGTGGTGGGTGATGCCCGGGACCCGGAGGTGCTCTCCGGCGTGGGAGCGCGGAACTTTGACTGTGCCGTGGTAGCTGCCGGCAGCGATGTGGGCACCAGCGCTCTGATTACTCTAAATCTGAAGGAACTGAATGGGCCTCGGGTGGTTGGAAAGGCCAACAGCTCGGTTCACCGCAAGGTGCTGGAGAAGATCGGGGCGGATCTGGTGGTCTTCCCGGAGCAGGAGATGGCTCTGAGTCTGGCCCGCCGTCTCATCAACGGCGACATCGTTAACTTTATCGAGCTGTCCAACGAATATTCCATTGTGGAGCGCACCCTGCCTGAGAGCTGGGTGGGCAAATCCATCGTGGCTCTGAACATCCGTGCCAAATGGAAGCTCACCGTCATTGCGGTGCGCCGCGGGGATGCAATGACCATCGCCCCGGGCGGAGATTTTGTCTTCCAGAGTCCGGAGGATTGCCTGGTGGTGCTGGGACGCAACAGCGATATTGAGCGATTGGAGCGGGCATGATGGAGATCATTACCAGCCGAAAGAATCCCCTGCTGCAAAAGATCCGGCAGCTCTCCTCAGGAGGACGGGGCGTGCGGGAGAAGGCGGGAGAGCACCTGGGCGACGGCATAAAGCTGCTGGAGGAGGCCCTGAAATGGGACGTGCCTCTGACCACGGTGGTGGTGACCCCGGAGGTGACACCGCCGGTCTTGCCCGCCGGCGTCCGGCTCGTCCAGGTACCCCGGGACGTGATGGAGACCATCTCCCCTATGAAGACGCCCCAGGGCGCGCTGTTTTTGGCTCAGCTGCCCTCCACAACCCCGCCCCAGCGGCTGGAAGGGAACCGTTACTTGGTGCTGGACGGAGTCCAGGACCCGGGCAACGTGGGGACCATCTGGCGCTCCGCCGATGCCTTGGGCGCAGACGGGCTGCTGCTGGTCAACGGCTGCGCTGACCCGTATAGCCCGAAGGTGGTGCGTGCCACCATGGGAGCCTGCTTCCGCCTGCCGGTGTGGGAGACCACGGTGGAGGAGCTGGAGGGACTGCTGAAGACCTCTCAGATCCCGCTGTATGCCACGGCCCTGCGGGAGGATACGGTGGACGTGCGCCAGGCGGACCTTGGTCGGGCCGCCGTGGTCATTGGCAGTGAAGGCCGCGGGGTGTCCCAGGCTCTGTTGGAGCGGGCTGAACAGACCGTAAAGATCCCGATGCGGGAGAGGTGTGAGTCCCTCAACGCCGCCAGTGCGGCGGTGGTAGTCCTGTGGGAGATGGGAAAATAAAAAGCGGGCCGAAATCCGGCCCGCGTGGAGAGCAGCTTATTGAGGACGCTTTCCCAGATCCAGGCGGCGGTATACCCCCTGAACCAGCACAGCGGCAATGAAGAGCATCAGAGCAAAGAGCAGATAGGCGGGCACATAGCTGTCCAACCGGTCAGCCGACAGCCCGGGCAGCGGTCCGGTGACCAGAGAGCCCAGCATATAGGCGCTGGTAAACCACTTTACCGTGCGCTGATAGGTGTCTGCGCCGCTGAGATCTCCCGCCCATACGGACAGAGTCACGGAAGAGATGGGCATGCCCAGGGCGGTAAGGGTGATGGCGGCAAAGGCCAGGGGAACGCTGCCAAGAGGGGCCAGGGCGCACAGCAGGAAGCCTGCCAACATAACGGCAAAGACCAAAAAGTTGGCGGTACGGCTGCCCAGCTTGTCGCTGATTTGGCCATAGAGTACCTTGGCTGCCATGAGCACCACGCCCAAGTAGGACATAAGAAAGGCCACCAGCAGGGAGTCATAGCCGCAGCTGGTATACAGCACCGTCAGATGCGAGAAACCCGGACCGGAGGGTGCGCCGATGAGAAAGGCGGCCACCGCTGCTGCCCACCAGTGGATGGGGCGCAATCCGGCAGGGGAGAGGCGGACTGCCTGCGGCTGAGCGGCTGGCGCGGCTTTTGTTCCGGAGTAGGGGGCAAGCCCTACCTGGGAAGGGTGGCTGCGTACCAGAAGAAAGACGCCCAGGGTGAGCAGAACACCCAGCACAGCCTCTCCGTACAGGGCGGTTTTCAGCCCCCAGAGCTTGATGACCTGGGTAACCAAGGGTGGAAACAAAATGGTGGGCAGGCCGCTGCCTGCGGCCGCCAGACCCAAGGCCAGACCCCGCCGGGAATCAAACCAGTTGGAGATGACCAGGGTGAGGGGAATCATTCCACCGTAGCCGTAGGCCAGCCCGGACAGGGCGGCAGCGGCACAGTAGACAGGAAAGGTGCTGGCGGCGCCAAACAGAGCGTAGGAGGCGGCAAAGCAGGCCATCCCTGCGGTCATGGTGTACCGCAGTCCCAGTCGGCGGCACAAAGTATCCACCGAGAGCATGGCCAGCAGGGCAAACAGACTGCGTACCGTGGTGATCCAGGAGCCCTGGGCATTGGAAAACTGGTGGACCTGGATGATCCAGGGCTGATAGATGGTAAAGACGTTGACTCCCAGGCCCATCACCGTGAACAGGGCCAGGGAGCAGCCCAGGCAGACGGCCCAGGCCCGGTGAGGCCGGGTACGAAGCTGAGTCATGACCATTCCCCGTTTCCAAGATTATTTCCGCGGGCCTGCGCCCGCTGGTTTGTAAAAATACTGTAACACAGCCCGGATGGGCTTGTAAAGAAAATCCCCTGGGGAGAAAGGAGAAGGCCCATGGCGGCGCTGAACTACTGGCTCTGGCTGACCACCCGGAAAGGGGTGGGGCAGCGAGGCGTGCTGCGGGTGCTGGAGTACTTCGGCAAGCCGGAGCGGGTATACTTTGCGCAGCAGGAGGATCTGGAGATGATTCCAGGTCTTGCTCCCCAGGCGATCCGAGGCCTTCTGGACAAGAATATGGAGGAGAGCAAGGCGATCCTGGGGCGGTGTGACCGGCTGGGTGTGCAGATCATGACCATCCAGGATGCCGACTACCCTGAGCGCCTGCGCCAGCTCAGCGATCCACCGGCAGTTCTGTATATTCTGGGGCGCCGCATCCGCTTTGACGAAGAGGCGGCCATCGGAGTGGTGGGCAGCCGCAAGCCTTCCGCTTACGGCCAGCAGGTGGCTCCCAGGCTGGGGCTGGAGCTGGCCCGATGTGGAGCGCTGCTGGTGTCCGGGATTGCCCAGGGAATTGACAGCCTGGCCCTGCGGGGCGCCCTGAAGGGCGGCGGCAGCGTGGTATCCGTGCTGGCAGGCGGCGTGGATGTGCCCTATCCCAAAGAAAATCGCTTCCTCTATCAGGATGTGGCGGCGGTGGGAGCCCTGATCAGCGAGTATCCGCCGGGGACACCCCACCGGGCTGAGCAATTTCCTATCCGCAACCGCCTGATCAGTGGACTGTCTCTGGGAGTAGTCGCAGTGGAGTGCGCCCGGTTCAGCGGGACCATGCGTACCATCGACCACGCACTGGATCAGAACCGGGACGTGTTTGCCGTACCGGGAAATATTGACGCCCCTATGAGCCAGGGACCTAACTGGCTCATTCAGCAGGGAGCCCGTCCGGTGACCTGCGGAGAGGACATTTTAGCCGACTACTGGGATCAGTTTCCACAGAAGTTGGCCCACGCCAAGGCTCTGGAACCTGAGCATCTGCGGCAGCGGCTGGAACTGCCTGCCAAGGCGCAAAAGGAAGAGCCAAAGCCGGAGCCTCAGCAGGAGAAGTCCAAGGAGAAGCCTGGTCGTCCTAAGATCTCCCTGTCTGAGCAGCGGGAGCGCTTCACCGAGGATCAGTTGGTGGTACTTCATGCTATGCTGGAGGGGGCAGACACCGCCGACGTGCTGGTGGACCGCACCCAGATTCCGGCCCGGCGGGTGCTGTCGGCGCTGACCATGCTCCAGGTGGACGGCGCAGCGGAGCAGCGCCCGGGAGGCCGCTACGCGCCCCTGGTGGAACTAGAACAGGAATAATTCAGGCACCCTTCGTGCCTGTTACCATATCAAGCTAATTGGAGGTTGTCACATGGCAACAAAGACAGATCTGGTCATTGTAGAGTCCCCGTCCAAGGCCAAGACCATCGGCAAGTACCTTGGATCGGGTTATGAGGTGGTGGCGTCCATGGGTCACGTCCGGGACCTGCCCAAGAGCAAGCTGGGCGTGGACGTGGAACACGGATTCCAGCCCGACTACCAGCCCATCAAGGGAAAGGAGGAGACCATCACCGCCCTGAAAAAGGCAGCCAAGAAGAGCGGAAAGGTGTATCTGGCCACCGACCCGGACCGTGAGGGCGAGGCCATCTCCTGGCACTTGAAGGAACTGCTGAACATTCCCGATGAAAAGACCTACCGGGTCACCTTCAACGAGATCACCAAAAAGGTGGTCAACGAGTCCATTGCTGCACCCCGGGCCATTGACCAGAACCTGGTGGATGCCCAGCAGGCCCGGCGTATTCTGGACCGTATTGTGGGCTATGAGCTGTCTCCTCTGCTGTGGAAGAAGATTCGCCGGGGCCTGTCGGCCGGCCGTGTGCAGTCGGTGGCAACCCGCCTGGTGGTGGAGCGGGAGGAGGAGATCCGCGCCTTCCAGCCCCAGGAGTACTGGTCCATCCAGGTGGACCTGGAGCGGGTGCGCCCCAACCTGGGCGGCTTCCAGGCCATGTTCTACGGCCGGGAGAAGAAGATGGAGCTGCACAGCCAGGAGGAAGCCGAGGCTATCGTGGCCGAAGTGTCCGCCGCTCCCTTTTCTGTGTCCAAGGTGAAGCGGCAGGAGAAGCTGCGCAATCCTGCGCCTCCCTTCACCACCTCCACCCTCCAGCAGGAGGCCAGCCGCAAGCTGAACATGACCCCCGCCCGCACCATGTCCATCGCCCAGCAGCTCTATGAGGGCGTGGACATCACCGGCGAGGGCACCGTGGGTTTGATCACCTATATGCGTACCGACTCCCTGCGCCTCTCCGAGGAGGCCATCGCCGCAGCTAAGGGCTTTATTGAGACCCGCTATGGCAAGCAGTACTATCCGCCCCAGGCCCGGCACTACAAGACCAAGGGCAGCGCCCAGGACGCCCACGAGGCCATTCGTCCCTCCGACGTGAACCTGGTGCCCGACGAGATCAAGAAGGACCTGACCAGCGAGCAGTATAAGCTCTACAAGCTCATTTGGAGCCGTTTCCTGGCCTGCCAGATGGCCTCCGCCGTCTATGACAGCGTTTCCATCGAGGCCCAGTCGGCGGGCTATACCTTCCGGGCCAGCCACTCGGAGCTGAAATTCTCCGGCTTTACCGCTGTCTACGAGGAGGGTAAGGACGATGAGGATGAGGCTCCCCAGTCCCCTCTGCCCGATTTGAAGGAGGGGGAGGACCTGGACCTTAAGAAGGCGGACAAGCAGCAGCACTTCACCCAGCCTCCTGCCCGCTATTCCGAGGCCACCCTCATCCGGGCGCTGGAAGAGAAGGGCATTGGCCGCCCCTCCACCTACGCCCCCACCATCTCCACCATCCTCAACCGGGAGTATGTGGTGAAGGAGGGCCGTGCCCTCCGTCCTACCCCCCTGGGCGAGGTGGTCACCGGCCTAATGAAGGACAAGTTCCAGGACATCGTGGATCCCACCTTCACCGCCCAGATGGAGGAAGAGCTGGACAAGGTGGAAGAGGGCAGCGTGGACTGGAAGAAGGTGCTCTCTGCATTTTATGATGACTTTGAGGCGGAGCTTCACAAAGCTGAGCAGGAGTTGGACGGCGAGCGCATCAAGGTGCCCGACGAGGTTTCTGAGGAGATCTGCCCCCAGTGCGGCCGGAACCTGGTCATCAAGTCCGGGCGGTTTGGGCGCTTCCTGGCCTGCCCCGGCTGGCCCGAGTGTGACTTCACCATGCCCCTGGTGGTGGAGATGCCCGGCAAGTGTCCCAAGTGCGGCGGCCGCCTGCTCAAGCGTACCGGCAAGAGCAAGAAGACGGGCAAGCAGTACACCTACTACTGCTGTGAGC
>NZ_JBKVXZ010000033.1:0-39298 GCF_046973065.1 Flintibacter sp.
CTTTTTGGCCGAAACCGGCATGATAAGCGCCGATGTGAAGCAGGCCCTCTCCAATATGAAACCCAAGCTGGACAACTACATCTTTCGGGAATGGGTGGACGCCGCCATCGCCTGTCAGGATGATAAGAGCCTGAAAAGCACGCTTACCCCCATCATCGGCAAGCTGTCCGATATGCGGATTGTGGCGGCGGAGCTGGACTACCTGATGTACGAACCGTTCAAGGAGTTCATCACGATGGCCTTCCTGCTGGTGGGCAACATCCCCTTGCTCTACTTCCTCAACAAAGATTGGTACAATGTGCTGGTAAACACCGGCTTTGGCAAGGGCATCCTGGCGGTCTGCCTGCTGGTGCTGCTCATTTCCTTTGCTGCGGTCATTCGGCTGACAAAGCCGGTGGAGTACAAAAGATAAGGGAGCAGCCGTTGGGCCGCTCCCTTATTATGTGCAGGAAGTTATAAGTATTTTGCCATAAAATCGGACGGGGTAAGGATTTCCGGTTTTTCAATCTCAATGCCAGTAAAATCCTTGTCGCCGGTAATGAGAATATCAACATCTTCTACAATGGCGGTATAAAGTACAGGATAATCGTTCATGTCCCGGATGTCGAACAGGCCAGCCTTCATTTTGTGGGGCGTGTAGACCAATTCATATCCCAGTTCGGACAGGAAACGGTCAATCACATCACGCTTTGCGGGAAATTTCCGGTCTGCCACAGCCATCAATTCCTCTACTACAAAAGAGGAAAGTACAAGGGTATGGTTCTGCGTGATATATTCAAGCATCTGGGTAAAGCGTTTCCCTGGAAAAAGGATCATGGAAATCAGCACATTGGTATCCAGCATTACTCGCATTCGTAGTTACCATGCCTTTCCGCACGAATTTCCTTGACCATATCCACAACATCCTGTTCATCATTCACGCCTAATTCTCTGGCCATACCCTGAAATGCTCTCTGGGCTTCCATAAGTGCATTAACTGAGGCGTTCATCATTACGACTTTGCTGCCTTCCTGCACAAACAGCACCTTGTCGCCGTCTTTTATGCCAAGCAGCTTACGGATAGCAGCCGGAATTGTGATTTGACCTTTTGATGTTACTTTAGCAAGTTCCATAGAAAAGCCTCCTTTCATCTTTCACGGAATGCATTGTTTTCCTTACATTCTTATTATATGCGATAGCAGAAAAAATATCAATAGGAATCGCAATTTGCGCCTAATCACGGAGAATGAACTGTGGAGGAACAAACAGAAGTAGAACTATCTCCGGCAAATACAGGCGGGATATTTCCACTATTTTGAGGTTGTGGAAATAAAGGAACCTGATATTTTCAATTCGAGGCAATCAAAACCATTTTTGCTCACCTTTTCGGTGAGCATTTTTCATTGGGAGGTGAGCATTGCGGAGATCATTCCAATTAGCTTGCGGGAGGCAAACCGATTTATCGAAAAGCACCACCGGCACAGTGGACGCGCACAGGGCTGTAAATTCTGTGTGGCGCTCTCCGATGGGCTGGGAGTGCTTCACGGCGTTGCTGTTGTGGGACGGCCAATTTCCCGGCATCTGGATGATGGGAGAACCGCCGAGGTAACACGGCTCTGCACAGACGGCATTTTTAACGGGTGTAGCTTTCTCTATGGATGCTGTGCCCGAATCGCTAGAGAGATGGGATTTCGAAAGATCATCACCTACACACTGGCGGAGGAAAGTGGGGCCAGCCTGCGGGCCTCCGGCTGGTCCTGTGCACCGGGATTCCGGGGCGGTGGGAGCTGGAATGTGCCAGGCCGTCCCCGGACGGAGAGCCGGAACACCGGCCCCAAACGAATGTATTACAAGGAATTGAGGTGAAACAGGTTGTATTTGATTTTACTATGCTTTGGAACGCTCTTTGGATTAGGAGCGTTCTTTTTACTGGCCGGACTCCTCCGGCTGCCCACTTCCGCCAGCACCAAAGCCGTGCTGACCGTCACAAATCGGGGAAAGGCAAAAAAGAACAGCATGAACGCCATCCTGTTCGATATGGCGGCAAAGGCCGCGCCTTTGATCCGGCTGGATGCCTACAAACGGCGCAAGCTGGAAGCACAGCTTAAATCCGCTGAAATCAATATGTCCCCGGAAACCTACGTGGCGGCGGCTTGGGTCAAGAGCGGGCTGATTGGACTGCTGGTGATTCCGGCCCTGCTGATTTTCCCTATCTTAGCGCCGGTGGTACTCTTTCTGGCGGTGGCCGTCTTTTTCAAAGAACAGAAACGGGCGGATGAGATCGTCCAGCAGCGGCGGGAAGAAATCGAAACGGAACTGCCCCGTTTTGTCAATACCGTGGAGCAGGAGCTTCGTTCCTCCCGTGATGTGCTGAATATCCTGAAAGCCTATCAGCACAACGCCGGTCACGCCATGAAGCGGGAGCTGGAGATCACGATTGCGGATATGGCCTCCGGCAACGAGGAAAACGCCCTGACGCGCTGGGAGAGCCGGATTGGAAGCACCATGCTCTCCGATGTGGTGCGCGGGCTGATCTCCATCAAGCGCGGCGACAATGGCATTATGTACTTTCAAATGCTCTCTATGACCTTCAAACAGCTTGAACTCCAAAAGCTCAAGCTGGAGGCTATGAAGCAGCCGGGAAAAATGCGGAAGTATTCCTTTATGCTCCTGGGTTGCTTCCTGCTGATGTATCTGGGCGTTCTAGGCTATGTGGTTCTGGAAGCCTTTGGAGATTTGTTCTAATGAAGGGAGGTGGCTGTTTGAGGCGGCTGCTGAAAGAAAGACGCGGGGAAGGCTTTGTGGATGTATGTGTCCTAGTGCTGTCCGTTGCGCTCGTTCTGGCGCTGGTGGTCCGCATCGCCCCGGTATTTGTGGCGAAGCAAAACCTGGATGCGTTTGCGGATGAGCTGGTGCGGACAGCGGAGATCAATGGGCAGGTCGGTTCCGCCACCAGCGTGAAAGCGGCAGATCTCCGAAAGGAAACCGGCCTTGACCCCGATATTTCATGGAGCGACACCGGCAAAATCCAGCTCGGCAACGAGGTAACAGTGACGCTCACCACCACCGTTAATCTCGGCCTGTTCGGGGAATTTGCCTCCTTCCCAGTCACGCTTACCGCAAAAGCTACAGGAGTTTCGGAGGTATATTGGAAATGAACAGGCTAAAAATGGTTTTGAAAGACAGGTCCGGGCAAGGTACGCCCATGATTCTGGCGATAGTGGTCTGCTCTCTTATTTTGGCCTGTGTAGTGTTTGAATATATGCGGCTGATAATTGTGGCGCAGGGGGTTCGGGATTCCGTTCAATCCGCTATCGTAGCTGTGGCGACGGAAAATTGGGATGAAACCTATCCTGGACTGCGGGAAGGGTATTCAGGAGGCTACCAGCTTGCCGGTTCATCCTGGACCAAGAATGTCACCACCGGGAATGTATATGACCGGCTACAACAGGTGTTGGGATTGGTGTATGAGGATGGGCGGTATCTGAAATACGCAGGGCCAGATTTGGAATACAGTTTTTATGATCTGCACATGGAACTGGAAAACGCCCCGCTTGCCCCTTCCGTGCCGGAGGGGATCAAGCAACTCAATGTGACGGGAACGGTTACGGTAGAGGTGCCCCTTTCCTTTGGGTTCAGCCATCTGCCACCCATGCAGATCACCATGAAGCTAAATGCCAAATATGTTCCCCGGTTTTAGATTTTGTCTATTTCTGCCTGGCAGTTTTCCATAGCGCAAAAAAATGTTTGTATGTTCTTCCACCTGGACGCCGGCATTGTGCAACTGGTATAATGAGGACGGAGGAATACATTGGTTTTTTAATATAATTTCACCTTAAAAGGAGGATTCCAGATGAACGCAAAAAATAAAAAGCTGCTTGCTATCGTCGGTGTGGTGGCGGTGCTGCTGATCGTGATCGGCGTTTCCGTGTCCATGCTTGGCAAAGGCGCCCAACCGTCCGGGACGGATCCGGCCGCCACCCCTACGGATGTTACGGCGGAAGATGTGAGCCAGCCCCCGGAGGAAGAAACCACAACTCCCACAGTGGAGATTCCTGATGTTTCCACGCCGGAAAGCACTCCTGGACAGGAGCAGGCCGATTCTGTTCTGAATGTTGAACAGGAAGATCAGGTGGATGTTGATTTGACCGACAGTGAGAAAAAGCCGGAAACCACACCGCCGCCCGCCCCGTCCCCGGAAGAACAGCAAGCGGCCAGTGAGAACAATGAGCCGATTGTTTCCGACCCTGCCGCCAATCAGCCCCAGAACGGTGATACACAGGACGGCTCTATTTACATTGAGGGCTTTGGCTGGATTCCCGATGAAGGAGGTGGAACCGTTCAGGAGGAAGTTCATTCGGATGGAGATATAAATAAGCAAGTCGGCACTATGGGATGACCCTTGGTACAGGAGTACGGCAGAAATGCCGTACTCTTTTTATGCCCTTTTTCACAAATCAGCAGACTGGAGGTGCGCATTTGAAACGGATTTTTGCCTTCTTTTTAAGTCTTGTGCTTATCCTGGGAATTTGCCCTATGAGCGCCCTGGCCGATACCGGAGGCAGCGGGAATGTGGATGGTGGCGGAGGCAACATGGGACAGGGAACCTCGCAGAATTCATGGAATCCGGGCATGGATGGTGTCAGGATTACCGTTGTGGACGCAGAATCCGGCCAGCCGGTTTCTACGCCCTTTGACCTGACAAACAAAAATCCTATGATTAAAATTCATTTCGGAAAGATCAGTAAGATACAATACACCAACGGTTCAGGCATTTCTCCTAATACCTCTCCTTATACCTGTAAAAAGCCTGATGTAGCTATGCCCCGCATTATCAGCAGCGGCGACAACACCAAAGCAAATATTGAAGCCATCAAAAAGTATTTCTGTTCCGAGTATGCGATTAAACTGGTGGCGCAGCAGACAGGCATCAATTATGATGAACTGGTTGGCGGCAAATATAAATTGTTTTTGGAGCCAATCGCCTATTTCAAGTATAAGGGTATTATGATGGCAATGACCGCCCATGAAGCTGCACTCTATGATAATCAGGTAGGCGGCGCTCTGCGCACAGCCATGGGAACACTGACCCATAAAAATTTACCATTGGCGATGTTTCTTGAATACTCCGACTTAGGCTTTACCGCTTACACAGGAGCAACCAATAAAAAATGCTCCAATGATACCATCCTCGCCTATCTGGGTATGGGAATTGTGCGCTTTACGGAACAGCCGCCCGAACAGCCGGAGCCAACCGACTATGACTACGAATACCGGGTAGACACCGATGTTATAACGCCGGTGACGCTCTATGCCGGTTCTGAGATCAACCCGGATGGCCCTGCCACCGTGACCTTTACCATCAAGGGCAGCACCTACCGCATGAGCAATATCGTCATCCCAGAGGGGGACAGTCAGCTTGCGTGGGTGAAGTGGCACACGCCATCGGAACCGCAGGACATTACCATCACTGTGCGCACAAACCGGGGAACCTTGAGCCAGACCACCATCAAAGCGAAAGTGGTTGATCTGTCCGGCAATGACCCGCCGGACCCAAAAGCTACTGACACCGCCGGAAGCTGGCAGCCAAGCAGCGTCCCCAGCCGGGAGGAAAAGTCCTATGCCGCATGGAGTGTGTGGTGGGCACAATGGCACCCGTATTGGGTCTGGCACAGCACCGGCGACGGTGATGGATATTGGGTGGATGAGGGCTGGTATGATTTCTTTCGGGATAACTATTCCGCCTCCATGACAGCCACTACAAGAATTGAACCGGATGAAAAGGTGCCTACGGCGGCCGGGGACTCCATGAAATCCGGTTACGGCGTGAGCAACACCGTAACTGCCACGGTCAGCACATCGGCGCCCATGTCCCACTACACCTACGGCCAGACGGCGGTTTCCTACTTCCCCGAATTTAACTATACAACCTACTGGCGCCTGCTGGACCGGCTTTCTAGTGGAGCGACAGCCCGGTTCCAGTTTGCCGAAAATATTTACAGCACCTATAACCAGCGGGTGCATTTTTCGCCGGTGTGGTTCCCGGATGGGGATTACACCGTGAACACTCATGTGCTGGATATTTGGACGCCTGCCGGGATGCTCGCCATGAATCTCACCGATGATGTAAGCATCAGCGGCTCCCTCTATGATGACTGGCATATCGCACCTAGCAATCCGTAAGGAAAAGGAGAATGGATATGAACAGCAATAGAACGATTCGGATTCTGGTCTTTGAACCTGGGCGGGCGCCTTATACGGCCATGCTGGAGGATTCCCTGAAACACCGGCAAAAACTTGTAGGCGGAGACATCGAGTGTATTTCTCTGCCCTGCAAAACGGTTCTCTGCTGCAATGCGTCCGGGAAACTGGCAGGGCTGCCGGAGAACCGCCAATGCGGGCCGGATACTATTCGGGGAACTTTTTTCCTCTATGGCGATACTCCAGACGGACGGGGTGCTTCTTTGACCGATGAGCAGGTCGCCATGTATCAGGAGTATTTTTCGCAGCCAACCTCCGCAACGGTATCCTTTGAAGTTCGGTCTGCTGCCGACATGAAAGAGTTTCTGAATCTCATATTCGGCAAAGGATGGGAGATGAGTGCCGGAACCGAGGATGATATGGAGGAAACCCGATGAGCAAATCATTCTCGGTAGTAGCTTTATCCACAGAGCAGGGACTTCTGGTGGAATACTTTTCCGCTGAACGTCCTAATTGTGCAGAGGATCTTCTGGATGACGAGATTATCCGAGGCGATTTGGCAAACCAGCCGCGAAATAGCACAATCTATGTAGAAGTAGAATCCTATCTCTATGGCGAAGGGGAAACGGTACGGGCCAGCGAGGAAGATTTGGCTGATCTCGGCCGCCGTTTTGATGAACTGCGGGAGGGTAGCCAGCTTGACCGAATTGGCGCTCACAGCTTTTCCTTTCCGCTGGATTCTCTTTCTCTCGATTTTGCCGAAGATCGGGAGCCGGAAGTATGGGAGGACGAGGACGATTTGGAACTGTAAACTGCGGCAAAGGAAGCGAGGTTAATAGGTTGCTGTTGCCAATCATTATGATTTTGGTATGCGTACTGCTTGGAGGCGGTACGCTTCTTTTTTTGAAATTTTCAGAGACGCGAAAGAAATCCAAGAGCAAGGATAAGGAAGAACTGGCTCAGATGACCGCCAATGAGTTCGTCAATGTCAAGGATATTCGCGGGAACTTCCTCTATACCCGTGACGGCATGGCGCTGGCGTACCTGAAAATATTTCCCATCAGCACGGAGCTGTTCAGCAAGAATGAAAAGCGGTTGATTGCCAAACAGCTCACGGCCAGCCTGTCCAGCGGCCAGTATCCGTTCCAGCTTTTGGCGGTTTCCCGCCCGGTTGACATTTCTCCCCTGATGGCGGAACTGTCCTCCGCCCTTACATCTTCATCCAATATCAAGCAAAAGGAATTGCTGAAGCATGAGATCGTGGAGATGGGCGGGTTTGCCCTCTCCGGCGAGGTGGTGGAACGACAGTTTTACATCAAACTCTGGGACAAGGCGGCTGACGGAGTGGAGCGAGAGCTGCTTCAAAAGCTGAAATATATGTCCGGCTATTTTGCAGACTGTGGCATCCAGACCGAGATTTTGGAGCAGCAGGACATTGTACGGCTGTGCAATCTGGTAAATAACCCGGCCTATGTCCACTTGGAGGATGCCGGGTTTGAAGCGGCAATCCCAATTTTAGAAAGCGTAGGTGTTGTATAAGAATGAAGCATACCCGGCAGGATTTGAAAATCATGCAGGGTTGGAGCCTCGAAGAAAAGATCAAAGTATCGCAGATGAAAATATTGGAATGGTACAGAGAGTACAATGGGCAGATCTTTACCAGCTTTTCAGGCGGTAAGGATTCCACGGTACTCCTTGATTTGGCGCGGCGGGTCTGCCCGGATATTCCCGCCGTGTATGTGGACACGGGGCTTGAATACCCCGAACTGCGTGATTTTGTAAAAACGAAAGACAATGTAATTTGGCTTCGTCCCCGCTATCCGTACACACAGATTTTGGAAAAGTACGGATACCCGGTTATCTCCAAGGAGGTATCCGATGTTATCAGTGGCGCTCGGAAGGGCCAGCCTTACCGCTTGGCCCGCTTGAATGGTGAATTGCTGGACAAGAATGGAAAGAAGTCAATCTACAACTGCGAGAAGTACAGGTATCTTCTGGACGCCCCCTTTGCGATTTCAGCCCGGTGCTGTTATTACATGAAAAAGTCCCCATTGGACAAGTTTGAGCGGGAGTCCGGGCGGCATCCCATTACAGGAGTGCTGGCCTGCGAGAGCAAGCTGCGGGAGCAGTCTTACCTTAAATTTGGCTGCAACGGCTATGAACGCAGGCGCCCCCTCAGTCAACCCCTTGCGTTCTGGCGAGAGGAAGATATTTTGCGCTACTTGAAAATGACCGGCATCCCCTATGCTCCCATCTATGGGGACATTGTGGAAGTCAAAAAGAAGAACGGCGCCCCGACTCTGAAAACCACCGGCGTTTCCAGGTCGGGGTGTATGTATTGTATGTACGGCGTTCATCTGGAGCATGAGCCGAATCGGTTTCAGCTCATGGAGAAAACTCACCCCCAGCAGTACCACTACTGCATCCATGAACTGGGTTTGGGCGCCGTGCTGGATTATCTCGGTGTGCCTTACTCGTGTCACTGATTTGGAGGTGTATCATTGTTAGGAACCAAGAAAAAAGAAGAAACGCTCCCTGTCAATGAGGCGTTATTGAATGTCATCACCCCGATGGGATTGGAGATCAAGCGGAACAGTCTTGTGATCGGTGAAAATATGGGAAAAGTCTATGGGGCGGTCCGCTATCCACAAAAGGTCGAGATGGGCTGGCTCTCCAAAATCACAAACATCCCCAGCACTATTGTATCGGTGGGGATCACCCCGATTGATAACGGCACCCTGATCTCTGCCCTCTCCAAGAGTATTGTCCAGCAGCGGGGCGCCGCCGACAGCGCCAAAGACCCGCTGACCCGGCAGCGCGCTGAGAAAGCCGCCGAGGACGGAGAGCATATCATGCTGACGATTGACCAAGAGGGCGAAACCGTCGCCATGATGTCGCTCACGGTGATGCCCGTGGCGCAGGATGAAGCGGCCTTCTCCAAAATCTGCCGCCGTGTGGAGAGTGCGTTCAGCGTTCAGAAATGCAAGGTCCGCACCCTCGCCAATCTGCAAAAGGAGGGTTTTCAGAGCATTTCGCCCACCTATCCCGCCAACGGGACGGTGGACAGCATTGTTTCCCGTATCATCCCCATGAGTACCTTTGTGGGCGGATTCCCCTTCGCAAGTTCCGGTTACAGCGACGGCCGGGGCTATTATTTTGCCAAGGACAGCAGCGGCGGGCTGGTGATCCTGGACCCCTGGACACGCGGGAACGACCGCACCAACAGCAGCTTCGTTGTCATGGGTGTGGCCGGTATCGGCAAAAGCACCGTAGTCAAGCACATCATGCTGTCTGAGTATATGAAAGGGACGAAAATCCTTTGTATCGACCCGGAATCCGAAGTGCGACACGAGGTCGCGTAACAAATTGCCTAAGAAGCTACCCTATCCATTTGGGGTAATCCTACCACAGCCTGCGTCGCTGGTAACGGCGGGGTGGGAAGCCTGTGGGACAACGTGGGAAAGCTGAGAGCCTAACTCAGCCGTACTGCCAGGATAAGTGCGTCATGGGGAATGTAAGTGAATCATCGCAAGAGTCGTTACAGGGAATAGGCGAAATCAGGCTGATACGCCTACACCAAAAGGTGCGGAGGTGGCTGTGAGGGCTTTCAGAACATCACAGCAAATGGACGCAAATCCTCCCGGCTCAAAGATGGCTCCTAAAACGCACACAATTATTTGTTATGCGGAACGTGGTAAGCCCTATGCGTTCCTTTGCAGAAATGCGGAGGTATCGACCTTGTAAGGGGAAGAAATGGCGCAGAGGGTAGAGGAACGGGATAAAAAGCGAACGCCCGCCCTGTAATGGGGCGGGATAGGGGTTCAGACTTTGCCACGGCCCGAAAGGGTGCTGACTTGTCCCACGGTATTTCATAGCAAGAAAAGGAGGTAAACCTATGAACGGTAATTGTTCAACGACGGGGTGTAAAAGCCCTGAGAGATTGCCGGACGCGGCGGCGCTGGAACAGCAGTGGAAATCCATTGACTGGAAGAAAGCGGAAGCCGAGGTCAATAGGCTGCAAGCCAGGATTGCTAAGGCGACCCAAGAGAAGAAATGGAACACAGTGAAGCGATTACAGTATCTTTTGACCCATTCGTACTATGCAAAAGTGTTGGCAGTCCGAAAAGTTACTACCAACAAAGGGAAAAAGACGCCGGGTGTAGACGGTGAGCTGTGGTCTACCCCAGCCGCTAAAATGCGCGGTGTGTTGACCCTGACAGACAAGGGCTATAAGGCCAAACCGCTGCGCCGGGTATTCATTGAGAAAAAGGGCAAAAAAGCGAAACGCCCACTGGGCATCCCCTGTATGTATGACAGGGCCATGCAGGCGCTCTACGCCCTGGCCCTCGACCCGGTATCGGAGACAACGGCGGACACGAAGTCCTTTGGTTTCCGCAAGGGGCGCTGTGCGCAGGACGCCTGTGAATATATTTTCACAGCACTCAGCCGCAGCTTCTCCCCACAGTGGGTACTGGAGGGCGACATCAAAGGGTGTTTTGACCACATCAGCCATGATTGGCTCATTGAGCACATTCCCATGGACAAATCTGTATTGAAACAGTTTCTGAAAGCAGGATTTATATTTGAGCAGGAACTGTTTCCCACCGATGAGGGTGCGCCTCAGGGCGGCGTCATTTCCCCTATCCTCGCAAACATGGCGCTGGATGGGATGCAAAAAGTCCTGAGTGACCGCTTCGATTTGAGCGCCAAGGGTGAGGTCAGTGCATTTGTCCATAACAAGAGCAAGGTCAATCTGGTGCGTTATGCCGACGATTTTATTGTCACAGCGGCGACAAAGGAGATTGCGGAAGAAGCCAAAGCAATCATCCGCGATTTTCTGCAAACCAGAGGGCTGGAGCTGTCTGAGGAAAAGACGGTCATCACCCACATCGACGACGGTTTTGATATGCTGGGCTGGACATTTCGTAAATTCAAAGGAAAGCTCATCGTAAAGCCGTCCAAGAAAGCGCTGAAAGCCCTGAAATCTGCCTTGTCCGAGACCATTCTTGGGCGCGGTAAGGCTTGGAAACAGGAAGTCCTGATTGAAAAGCTGAACCAGCAGATACGTGGCTGGACGAATTACCATCAATCGGTCTGTGCCAGTGACGCCTTTGCCCACATTGACTACATTCTCTACGAATTGCTGTGGCGATGGGCGAAGCGCCGCCATCCTCATAAAGGGCAGTGGTGGATTTCCACCAACTACTGGCACCGCAGGGGCAACCGGAACTGGGTATTCTGTACCGAGGGCAAAGAACTTTTGCGGGTAGACCACATCCCTATTGTCCGCCACACCAAAGTACGAATGGATGCAAATCCCTATTTTGACACCCAATATTTCATTGACCGCAAATTCCAGCATGGTATGAAACGGCTATCCGGACGCTTTAAGCAAATCTGGAAAAACCAGAAGGGGTGTTGTTATCACTGTGGCCTTCCCATGGACATCAGCGACGAGAGGGAGATTTTCTTCAAAGTCCCGAAGACCATGGGCGGCAAGGACGAGGTGCGCAATATGGCCTACGTCCATAAACATTGCCAGCAAATTTTCTTGGAACGCCGCGCGAAAGCGTGATGAAATGCTTGAGCCGTATGAGTGGAAACGCTCACGTACGGTTCTTAGACGAGAAAGCGGGAGTAATCCCGCCGACTTAGTCGACTATAAGGATATGTGCCGGAATCTGGGTGGGAGCTGGCTGAACGCTGGCGGCGGGCGCAACGGCCGCTCCAACCTTTTGCAGATCAGACCTGCACCCCGTGATGATGAGGACGAAACCGACAAGCTCTATACGGATGAGGGAAATGGAATGTCCGATATGGCGCTCCATATCAAAACGCTGGAGATCATCTTCTCCCTGTATCTGCCGAGCCTGACCGATATGCAGAAGGCCGTCCTAAAGCAGACGGTCATTGAGCTTTATAATCAGTTCGGCATCTTCTGGGACACAGACATTCGCCAGCTCAAAGCAACGGATTTTCCCATCATGGAAGATCTCCACAATCTGATCGAAAAGAAAGCCGAGGCCAACCCGGACAATCCGGTGTTCCGTGACCTTGCCATGCTGCTGTATGACGCCGCCAAGGGCAGCGACAGTTTCCTTTGGAATGGGCACAGCACATTGGAGGCCGATTCGCATTTTGTCTGCCTAGATACCCACAGCCTTCAAAATGCTGCGGACAACATCAAACGGACGCAGTATTTCAATCTGTTGACCTGGTGCTGGGAGCAGATGAGCAACAATCGCGGGGAGCGCGTGCTTCTGGTATGCGACGAGGCGTACCTGATGATTGACCCGCAGGTGCCGCAATCCCTGGCCTTCCTGCGGAATGTGGAGAAGCGATCCAGAAAATATGAGTCCGCCCTGGCAATCATTTCCCATTCGGTAGTGGATTTTCTGGCGCCGGAGATCAAGATGTACGGGCAGGCCCTTTTGGATATTCCTTGCTACAAAATCCTGATGGGCTGCGACGGCAAAAACCTTCAGGAAACCACAGACCTCTACAATCTGACAGACGCCGAGCAGGAGTTGTTGGAGAGCAAACGCCGGGGACACGCCCTGTTTCTGGTTGGCTCCAAGCGGCTTCATGTCAATTTTGAGATTCCGGCCTACAAATTTGCCTACATGGGCAAGGCGGGCGGCCGGTAACACACACAAAGGCGGCCGGGACGCTCCCCGGCCGCCTCATTTATTCAAAGACAGGAGGCGCTTTTTGATGAACCATGCGGAACGGTATGAACATTTGATAACCACGCTGTCCTCGATGCGCTGTCGGGGTGGAGAGCTGGACTGTTCCTATCAGGCGGCCCTCTACCTGATGGCATCCCACCCGGCTCTTGCCGAAAAGGTGGAGCGGTATTTTTCGCCAGACGGGATTGACTTCGGCGGGCTGATGAAGAAAGAAGAATTTGACTATGACTGGATGAAGCTGACGGCGGATGCGGCCCGCAACCTTTTTTCCTGGAACAGCAAGTGCGCTGCCACGCCTTTTGAGATTTCCCGGATGCCCGCCCCAGCCATCCAAACTCTTTATACTTCCTTCTTTATTGCAAATGGGGATTACGCTGTGTCTGTGCGTGAGAATGAGGACGGGAAAAAGGAGTTTGTCGTGGATGACAGCGCAGGGCGGGAACGGGAGAAAATCCGCCAGCAGTTCGACCGGATGCTGGCGGACATTGGCGCGGAAATGGGCTGATTGGAGGTGTTGTTTTGGCGATTGATCCGTTGACTGCAAAGCTGCTTGCACAGGCGGCCGCACGGGCGGCGGCCGATGAGGAAAGCCGCAAAAGGATTCTGATTCTCATTCTGGCCCCGATTCTGGGCCTGCTGCTCCTGATTGCCTTTATCCTGTACCTGATTACCAGTCCGTTCTCTGTGCTGTCCCAATGGCTGGTGGGCGATGAGGTGAGCATAGTGGAGGATTTTCAGAAAGAGTATGGCTACAACCAGCAGCTCGGCATCTATGAAAAGGACTATATTGAGGGCAGCGGCCAGAGCTATGAGGGTGTTATCTTTACGGATGGGGTGACCGAAATTGTCTACTACAACCAGTTGGACGAGCGGTGGGCTGATCTTCCGTATGGAACCGACAATATCGGCGGATATGGCTGTGGCCCCACTTCTATGGCAATTGTGGTATCCAGCCTGACCGACCTGACCGTTGATCCTCCCACGATGGCAGAATGGGCATACCAAAATGGATATTGGTGTTCCGGCAACGGCTCCTATCACTCCCTGATACCGGGGGCAGCGGAGAGTTTTGGACTTCAGTGGGAGAGTGTCGGCCCCGATGACCCGCAGGGCATTGTGGACGCTTTAGCGTCCGGGAAGCTGATTGTGGCGCTCATGTCAAAGGGCCACTTTACATCCAGCGGACACTTTATAGTGCTGCGCGGAGTGACCTCTGAAGGAAAAATCTTAGTGGCCGACCCCGCCAGCAAAAAGCGAAGCGAACAGGAATGGGATATATCTATCATTCTGGATGAGGCCAGAAAAGGCGCCTCCTCTGGCGGCCCCTTCTGGGCGATCTACTAAAGGAGCATGATATGAGCAACCGAAATAAACTGATTGAATTATTGATCTACATCGCTATTGTCGTGGTTGGTGTTGTCCTTCTGCTGACGGGGGAACCAGAAAAAGCCGAAAAAAATATGGATATGGGAGGCGCGTCGTATGCTGCTGTACTTGACGAGTAACCAGAAAAGCGGGCTGATCGACGGCGCGGCCCCTGAAATGCTTATGCCGTCCAAAAAGCTGGTTGGAAAGTTCAGCCTAAAAAGTTTTGTCACCAAGGATATGCGCAACTATGCCACGGCCAAGTTCTTTCTGATTGACGCAGCCTGTATTGAGGAAAGCGGCGAGGACTTTACCCTCGCGCTGCGCTCCTTTCAGATGATGTTTTCTGCCCGTATTATCGTGATCCTGTCCGGCTGTGAGGATATGAGCGGCTGTATCCAGCGGCTTTTGTCCATCGGGATAACGAATCTGATTACGGCGGAAACGCTGGTGGACGCCGCCGACGAGCTGAAAGAGGCCCTTTCTGATGAAGGGATGCAGCGGTATGTGACTCCCTCGCAGGTATCAAGCCAGCCGGAACCCCAGCGGAAATCAGAGCCTGAACCGGAGGACAAGATCATCCCTTACCGCTGGAACGCCAAAAATGTCCGTATTGCCGTTGCCGGGGCACAGCGAAGAAGCGGCGTGACGGTGACGGCGTTCAATCTGGCGGCATGGCTGACTGCCAGAGGCGCGGAAACAGCCTACATTGAGGTCAACACCAACCGGCACCTTCAGCTTTTGCTCAATGTTTATGAGGCGGCCCCCACTGGCGAACATTATGCCATTGACGGGATCGACTGCTATCTGACCAATGAGCTGGATCGGGACTATCAGTTTATTATCTACGACTGCGGCGTGATGCAGACGCCTACCTCCGTGTTCCGGGAGGCGGATCACCGGCTGTTGTGCGGGAGTGTCCTTCCCTATGAAATTCCGGCCTTTCACAAGGCGCTGGAGGTCTGCGGAGGGCTGGAGGTGCGCCCGGTGGCCATCAGTGTGCCGGGAGAGTTCCGGGAATACTGCCGGGAGCTGTTTGGCGGCGAGCTGGAAATGGCGGAGGCATCCCATGACCTGTTTGCAAACCGGATCAATGGGAAGTTGTATAAGCGCCTGGTGGAGCCGTACATTATGGGAGAACGACGGCTGTAACAAAGAGAGTATCAGAATGGGAGGATCACAGAATGGCAAAGTTTGAATACATGGAGAGGGCGTTTTCCTCTGAATTGCGGCCGAGGGCGCGGCTGGTGCTTCAGGTCCTTGTTCTGCATTGTAACAAGGAGGGCGAGTGTTTTCCGTCCATCAAGACCATAGCCGCCAAGTGCGGCTATGGGGTGTCCACCGTAAAACGGGCACTGGATGAGCTGGTGAAAGCTGGATATATCGTCAAACAGGCCCGGTATGACGAGCGTAAAAACGGCGGTCAGACCAGCAACCTCTATACCTTGTGCTCTGACTCGCCATGCCCTGACGAGCCGGAAAACGCCCCTGTGCCGGAAGATAATACGTCTGATGAATCCCCGGCAATGCAGCCGGAAAGCGCCCCTGCGGATGCCTGTAACGACCCTGATCCCACACCTGGGGAGCAGTCTGCCACTTTGCCGACAGCGGATTCCTACTCCTTTTCAGATGGCTTTGAAGCAAAAATCGGGTGGCAGAATTGCCGCCCGATTCGTATGTGGACTGGGGGGCAGTCCATTTTTATGCCCCCTTGAACCGTACAGGTGAACAGATACTTACAGATGAAGAAATAAATCAAGGCTCAGATAAACACCTAAAGTATAAATATATACTACTGGTGTTGACTTTTGCTTTGCTGGATGATAGGATAAAATAGAAATCAAGTGAATCTTAACATAGGTGCTTAAAAGTAGCTTATTTTAAAAACTAAAGTTATATGTGACCTTTTACCCTGTAATAGACATTTATATTATAGAATAAGAAATGTAATATTCTATAATAAATAGGGGAAAATTGATGTGAAAAAATTCTTGAATATTTGTTTTGCTATTTTGATTTTTTCTACTTTAATAGCAGGATGTAGCTTGCCTGAGTCTGATGAAAGCAGTGTTAATTCTACTGTTGTACAATCAGAATTTTCAGAGAGTAGTTTAAGCAGAGACACAAAGTGCTCCCAGGATATTCCTGATTGGGCAACAGCATCGGTAGAAAGTATATCACTATTTCATGACTTAAATTTAGATGGTACTGGTACGAATGATGATGAATGTAGCATAGCAGTATACCGTTGGGGAGACTTGTATCCTGGCATTGTTTCTCTATGTGTTAAACTTGGTACAGGTGATGTCTTTGCAAAGATTATCCCCGCAGATGGCGGATATTCATTTAATACAGGCCATATATTCTCACCAGATAAAGATGCAATAATTCTGGAAGTAAGCTCTGCTACAAGTAATTTGGGTACCGCAAGTGTGTACATTTATGAAATTTGTGAAGATGGTGATGCTGCCCCTAAAATGGCGATGGTAGAGCGATTGAATACCAATAAACTGGACACTAAATTGTATAAGCTGCAAACAGTATCCGGGAAAATAGAAAATGGTTTCATCTCATTTTCCTGTGATGGAATTGAAACAACGGGTATTATAACAGATGGAACCACAGTTGCTGATATACATGATTCGCTGCAGGGAATCACTTTATTCTTTACAGGGGAAAAAGGCATGTGGCGAGAATGTTCCCAGACTCTGTATTGGGAAAATGAAAGATGGAATCAGATATCATTTCCTGAAAGCCAAAAATGATAACACATTAAAGACTTCAAATATTGTGTAACCCTCCGATGCGGTACAGAATATAGCTACCACATCGGAGGGTTTATATATGTCTAGATGAGAAAATCTGCTGTGAGAATCTTCATATATGTGGATAGAAGATGCGATGATCTACGTTCGACATGAATGAGCGTGCTGCACTAGATACTTTTTAGGATTGCTGGGAAAAGAACTTCTATTTGTATGTGCATACCACGTTGGAACCAGTTCTGGAAAAGGTGATGCACTTGACTGCGGTGTTGATATGATTGGCGTCAACCCAGGAACAGTAATGATCCCAACCGACCTGGTTCAACTGATTGCTAACAGCTGCCCTGGTAGAAGAGACAGTCTTACCGTTTACCACATAACCGGTAACAGAAATGCTTTTGCCCTCGATAAGTGCCTTCGCACAGTCTACCGCATTCTTCCACCCAGGATCAACAAAACCAGTATCCTCATCTCCCAAATAACCACGCAGAGGTTTTCTGGCGTTCGTGGTAGAGGCCGATGCGCTTGCGTACTGAATCGGGTTCTTCATCCCCACAACTCTGGCCCAAATGGATGTGTTCGGATAACCCGACTCATAGTACCCAGAGTTTTTGGTACGATTCTTGATAACAATTGCGGTTCCCTTTTGGTCATCCGTATTGTTCGTATGCTCTGCGTAAATAATTCGGGCCAACATGTCGATTTTAGTATCGTTGTTGGCATCGAATTTGCCATTCAAAATGTTGTCGTACCCCCACTCACTGCTTTCGAGGCGGTGGCCATATTTGGTGTAGTAGGTGGAAGATCGGACGGTGTTCAGGCGCAAAATGGTTCCAGGACCCGCACTGCCATCCTGCGTGATCCCCAGCTCACCCTGAAATTCTTTGACACAGGCTTCACACCCCGGGCCGAAGCGCCCATCAACATCGATATCATAACCAATGTTTTTCAGGTACTGCTGCATGTCTTTTACGCCCTGAGAAAAGCCAGTGTCGCCACTGCGGGAAAAATATCCCGTGCCGGCAAGGACTTGACTAAAAGTATAGTCGCTATTAGCCATACATATTATCCTTCTTTCTCTTTTGTAATTTGAAATTAAGCATCGTACGCTACTTAATTTCTTCAATTATTAAAGAGCATTTAGACTTCCAAAATGTAAACCTAACTTTTCAATAATTTTTATAAAGTGATCCATCTGTAGTTATTGATCCAAGACAGTAATCATTTAAGCCAACTACTATCTTGGATTAAATTTCGCTATAAGATATTTCATCAGGAAGTCTTGTAACTTTTCTGTTTTTTAATTGTGCTCCAGGCTATCTAATCGATGATGAACTGATTTAACTTCTGTTTCAACAAGTACCATGCGCTCGACTAAATTATTGTGCTTTTCGACCTTTTTTTCTAATTGCTGGATTCGATAATTTATTAGCTTGTTTGAAGCTAATACACCTAAGAAAGAACCACCAAGTGTCCCCACCAAAGAGAGAAGCGCAACAACTATTTCCGGTTCCATATGGTTATCTCCTTGTAAGTTGTTTATATGTCTGATTGATACCAGTAGCGGATAAGCCAGAAACAATACCGACAGCCACTGCGGTAAGCATATCCGAAGCAGGAAAAGATGGAATAACCTTCATTGCTATTGGTCCCATCACACCGCCTAAAATACCACAGATTGGGGGTATCCATTTTTTGTTTAGTTTGGTGGCTTTTATTATTTCAGCTACCAGGAAGCAGATAGCAGTAATCGAGGCTACCCCAGTAATTCCAAATGAAGAAATGTCCATATTGTCTCCTTTGTACTTCGCTTAGTTTAATTCACATTATTCTCACAAATGTTGATAAATGAAAAGTGCCAGGAACAAGGTAACTCGTCCTGGCACTTTTATTGTTTGGCACCTTATTTCAGAGGCGTAACGGTGTCACTTTTTTGTTGAGCGCTTAGATATCGCCCACCGCAGACAGGATGTCATACCACTTTTCCGCACAACGCTTCCGCTCCGACACCATACCGGTGGTGATCTCCGGCCGCTCGTAGCACCGCAGGAAATACTCCGCCAGAGTAGCGACGGACTTGGTGCTCTTAGTGTACTCAGAGAAGGTCATCGCAGGGCTGTGAGAATCGGAGGTCCACTGCTTATAGGTACCATCCACCTCAGCCTGAATGCGTCTCAGCTGAACATCGATGTCGGTCTTGCTTTCGCCAGGCTTCAGCTCATCGATGAATTTGGTGGCAGGAGTCCACTGCACCAGACCGAAGCCCTTACTGTCGTTCCCCGTCACCTCCCACTTGCCAGGAGTAATGCCGCTTTCGGCCTCCATGTTACCCAGCGTAGCACAGATGGCATTGACGCTCCAACGCTTGGTGGAGGAAAGAGAGCGCAGATAGTCGAAGATGTACCGCGCGTTTACCAGGCGCTCATTCTGCTTATACGACTGATTGCCGGAATAGACAGAAGACTTACCCGGAACAGTGGTGGAAACCGCAGTAGTGTTGTCCTGGGTCACCCACCCCGTCGCTTCGGTGGCCATGAGGTACTGATCATTGGCTCCCTGATAGTAATAGGTGACCTTGATCCAGGTGTAGGTGACCCCGTTCAGAGCCTTTTTGACAGGCGCATTCGCGGTGTCATAGATCATCAGGGTACCCTGAAGCAGAGAACGGACTTTGTTGCCAGCGGCGGCATCTCGCACATTCACACCGCTACTGGTACTGACATATCGCACAGTCTTTGCCATGAAAAAAGTCTCCTTTAATTTGTTTTTAGATTTGCAAATCTAAATATTAAAAAGCTTTTTCCGGCAAAAAAGTAAACTCAGCATAAAAATATTTTCACGCCTTTATGGAAGAGCAGCCTGCTTCTAAACCGGCAGCGGCCCTGTGCTATTTTGCAAGGTTGTTCCAGCTGGAGCACGACTTTGTCGTGTTGACAGCAGAAGAACGATTTACCAGGCGTCTGGAGCAGGAAAAGAGGCTCTGTTGGCATGGGCAAATGCACTGAAGACTCAGACCGCACCGAAGTCCGCCTTGGGCAAGACTCTGCACTATCTTCTGGAACAGTGACCCTATCTGGAGGACGACAGGCTGGAATTCTCAAACAACCGCGCCGAGCGCAGCATTAAGCCCTTTATGATGGGCCGGAAGGACTTCCTGTTCTGCGATACACCTGGCGGATCCCAGAGCAGCGCAGTCCTTTATAGTTTAATGTTAAACTGCCAAGGAAACGATAAGGTACAATAATTTTCGCAAATTGAAAAGCAAACAAAAGAAGACATGGTTTGCAGCCCTCTGGTAGAATGAAGTCGCGACACACCATTCTGAAAGGAGCGAGCAAACCATGCCTGAAAAGATTGTACAGCTGAATGAGGAAGTAATCAAGGGGCAGCTCAAGGAACTTGTGCGTGGCAGCGTAGAGGAGACACTCAACAAGCTGCTGGAGGCCGAGGCAGAGAAGCTGACCCAGGCTGCCCGGTACGAGCGTAATGAGCAGCGCCAGGGGTACCGGAGCGGCCACTACAACCGGAATCTCACCACTACATCCGGGGACGTTACCCTGAAGGTGCCCAAGCTCAAGGGGATCTCCTTTGAGACCGCCATCATTGAGCGGTATCGCCGCCGGGAGAGCAGTGTAGAAGAAGCTCTCATTGAGATGTACCTGGCAGGCGTATCCGTCCGACGTGTGGAGGATATTACTGAGGCTCTGTGGGGCAGCAAGGTGTCTCCGGCCACCATCAGTGAGCTGAACAAGAAAGCGTATGTCCACATTGAAGACTGGCGGAACCGCCCTCTGCAAGGCGGGCGCTATCCGTATGTCTATGTGGATGGGATCTACCTGCGCCGAAATTGGGGCGGAGAGTTTGAAAATGTGGCCATTCTGGTGGCGATTGCAGTGAATGAGGACGGATACCGTGAGGTTCTTGGTGCCGCCGAGGGGATGAAAGAGGACAAGTCCAGCTGGGTCAGCTTCTTCCAGTGGCTGCGCGGCCGCGGCCTGGACGGGGTTAAACTGGTGGTTGGAGACAAATGCCTTGGTATGCTGGAAGCTGTGGGAGAAGTATTCCCAGAGGCCAAGTACCAGCGGTGTACTGTGCACTTCTACCGCAATGTGTTCTCCGTAACGCCTCGCTCCAAGGTGAAGCTGGTGGCAAAGATGCTCAAAGCGATCCATGCTCAGGAGAGCAAGAAAGCTGCCCGGGAGAAAGCCAAAGCCGTGGTGGAGCAACTGCGCTCTATGAAGTTGAAAGAGGCCGCCAAGAAGGTGGAGGATGGCATTGAGGAAACGCTGACTTACTGCGATTTTCCCAGCGAACACTGGACTCGCATCCGTACCAATAACGTCATTGAACGGCTCAACCGGGAGATCCGCCGCCGCACTCGTGTAGTGGGCAGTTTCCCAGACGGCAACTCCGCCCTCATGCTGGTCTGCGCCCGGCTGCGCCATGTGGCCGGCACCCAGTGGGGCAACAAGAAGTACATGAACATGAAGCACCTGGAGGCTGCCCTTGAGGACGCCTCCATTGCTGGCTGACTTCTCTCATGCCAGGGCCTGCAAACCATTTTGCGAAAATTCCTTGACACTACCAAGGAAACCGGCCTGGGGCCTTACAGGTACACCCAGGACTTCATTCGATTCCACGCTGGAGGGCTAAGTGGATCATCAAGGATAATGATTGGGAGAAAGTCTATGATTGAATAGCAACAGAGGCGGCACACCTAGTGTGCCGCCTCTGTATATTTTGAAGAGTTTTATAGTCTGACTTCTGGGCGATTTAGTTCAGATGAGCATTAAAAGTGTCAATCGTAAAAATGGTCCTCAAAGTAGAGAGAAATTAAATCATAAGTACGCATTTTTGTCATGTCAGTGACTAAAAAGATTGGAGTGTTTAAGGCCATCTGTTCACGCATATCAAGCCATTGCTGCTGTTCAGCCTCAAGTACATCCTTAGCTGATCCAGTGAGCTTGTCTTGACATAGAGTGTAGATTGTTGCCATTGCTTGATCCCATCCATCATAGGAATTTTGAAAAATGGCATTATACTCATCTTCAGTATTGTCTCCATGGGTTGAATAGTCGTTATACAACAAATCAGATAAGGAATCTAGGTAATCCTGCATTGGAGTAGAATGGTACTCATATGATATCGCCGCTTCCCGTGCCTCAAAATAATGCGGCAGCCATTCTTTTACCGCGCTTTCTGTATATTCATACCAATCTACATCAGGTAATTTTTCATATTCGCCCCACAGCTGATTAAATGTAACTTCGTCTATTTCCGTACCATTTAAGTAGTAACTTACCGTTTCCTGTTCAACTGAAGAAAACTTTACATCGGTATCAAACAATTCACCTAGAAAACGCATCTTCCCAACGGAAGTGTTACTGGCGCCACTAGACGTCGAATAAGAGCCATCTTTTTTGAGACCCGTAAGCCCTCTATAATTAACATCGTAACCATAAATATCGCCATCTTTATAGCGTAAGACTATAAATCCCATGTAGTCACCCCGCTGATAAACAACTTCAGGCAACTCATCTCCATCCATATCTACAACAGCAAACTTTGGAAGGGACATCGTACTTTGATCTTCCCCTGCAATCTCAGAGAGGTATACATCGCTTTGATAGATGGGATTGCTGTTAGAATTAGTGTAAAAAAACTGACTTTGATTAAGTAGTACATTTTCAAAGGCTTCGTTTGGCAAAAGCGATGTTTCTAAATCATCAGTTGGTATAGTGTTCGCATCGTCACTTCCGGTAGAAAATTTACTAGTAGCTGGCTCAATCGTTTCTGTGGAGCATGCGGCCATTGTTAGTGTAAGTATGAGCAATACTACACCCATACAAGCTCTTTTTAGCATTTGTTTCATCTGCTACCTTCCTTTATTCTTTCGATTATTCCAGCGCTTACATAGTAGAGTTTTTTGCCTTGCCCTTTTGCCCTCCTTTGATATCTACAAATTTTCTTCCGCTTTGGTGCTTGCAGACTTATTGAAAATTATGGATATTTGTATAACAGTCTACTATAACTGCACCTTCTCTCAAAATTCCCTTCTAACAATAAAATGTCATAAGGGATAAAAAACGTCACACTTTTTCTAATAAATATCAGATCAAATTAGTCTCAATAGTGACAGATATAGAAATATATTACATATACCAACACTAGTTTACAATTTCACTCTGAAAACGCTTTTTATATTGTACCGTAGCTCATATATCCCTCTCAAAATTCCCTTCAAATTATTGGGAGTGAGAAATATGCTATCGGGAAAAATATTAGAAGCACAACGTGGAAATCAAAACTGCATGCTTGATCTTATCAGGACTTTTCAACAGCTACTGCACAAGTATGCATATAAACTTCATTACGAAGATGCTTTCAGCGATCTGGTAATTTCCCTTATCGAAGTTATTTACAAAATAAAAATCGAAGATTTCTCAGAAACAGGTGATGGTGCCCTTGTCAATTATATTACACAGAGCATCAATCATACTTATTTTAAATTATCAAAACGAGCAAACATACTCTCTTCTAAAGAGCAGCATGTCAGCGATCTAACAGAGTCACAGCAATTCTATATGGAAAATGCTCCTGCTCCAGAAGAAGAACACTTATCTAAGTTTAAGTTAATGCTTTCTGGATGCAACCTAACAAATGCCGAAAAAGAGGTCATCATTAAGTTTTTCTTCTGGGAAACTTCGGTCAGTCAGATTGCCAAAGAAATGAAAGTATCTCGCCAAAATGTTAATCAGATTAAAAATCGCGCTATAAAGAAGCTCCGAAAAATATACGGCTAAGTATAAATATGATGTCAGTTTAACATAAATTATAGTAAAAATCAACACCCTCGGTATCTATTAATACCGAGGGTCTGTTTTTGCTTCTGGATATTTGATTATACTAAAAGTAAGAAGACATACCGGAGGTATTCTAAATGAAGTCAAGTGGTATTGGTAATTTTCTTCGTCAATACAGGCAGAATAATAATTTGAGCCGCGAATCTTTTGCGGAAATGCTGGATATAAGTGTGGCCTTTCTAGCGGCAATAGAACTTGGCACTAAAAAACCTGCATATGATACTTTAATTAAAATTATCAATACTTTAAAAGTTTCTGCTGATGAGGCTTTAGGAACTGATAGTTATATTGGAAAAATGAATGATGCCACGGAACTCTCGGCAAAGTTGGATAAGCTAAATCCGCTCCATCGAGACTATGCGTCAGCAGCGTTAAAACTAATTGTAGAATATTTTTCAGATCTAGAATAGTCAAAACCAAAACCCGTTGTTTTTTAAATAGTGAAGTGTGTATAAAGAGGTGGAGTAGCAGGTGCATATAACAGATTTCATTTCAGACAAAATGAATTCTGATGATTCTAAATTACTGGAAGAACTATATAGTTCGGAATATCAAAATCTGATTAACTATGCCGGATATATTTTATATAATTCAGATTATGTGGAAGATGTCGTACAAGAAACCTTTACTATTGCAGTTCAAAAGATAGCAGATTTGCAGAGCAGCAACAATCAGGTAGGATGGTTGTATCGTACTTTGCAAAATGTAGTTCGAAATAAAAATAGAGATTTACAAAAGCCAAATAAAATTATCAGTAAGATAACCCAGTCTACGTTTGATCAGATTTTTCCAACGACAGCAGAATTTGAATCTAACATACTATTTTATGAAAGCTATAAGCATCATCTAAGCGAAGTAGATTGGACTTTGCTTTGTGAAAGATACTGTGATGGTTATCAGTATGAAGAATTGTCAAAACGACATAATCTATCTGTGTCTGCATGTAAAATGCGCATACTCAGGGCAAAAAGTGTACTGCGCAAAGAAATTCAAAAGGATAATAAAAAATTGTGACGTATCCATTTATATCTTACATACCTTAATGAGAGGAGGACGCTCACTTTGCACGGTAGTGGAACCCCACAAGACAAAGACATAAACGATTTCACTCAAATAAGTAGCGCCGATCTGAGATCTATTCTCCGTGAAGACCTAAATAGTGCAGAGCCTGACAGATTATCAGTAGACGAAATAAAGATTATTGTTGGGCTATTAAAACAGAGGGAGGAGGATGAGTTTAATTTCGAATCAAATGACACGATTATTCAGGATAGAATAACTGCGGAGGAATCCAAAAATGGAGCAAAACAGAAATCTGTTGTTACTCTGAAGCGCGTTTTTGTGCGAATCACCGCTGCAGTTATTTGTACACTTTTAATTGGCATTGTAACCGCATTTGCTTATGAGATAGATATAGTGTCTATTTTCAAATCATGGACACAAGAACTATTTCAGGTCAATTATTCAGGAGAAGTCGAATCAAGCACGTGCACCCAAAATGGATCTACCGATGAAATGGCACTCCAATCATGTGATTCTGCAAGTGAAGTGTTGTCTGTCCTTGGAGTTGCTCAGCCTCTCTTACCATCATGGATTCCAAGTGACTATTCTCTATTAGAGTTCCAAGTAAATGTTCATTCGGATCGCACAACGATATATGAATATTACCAATCCTCAGATCAAATTAGAGGATTTTCTATCCAAATCAATCTCTATGACCATTTGCCAGAGAATGAATCTAGTTGGTATCAAAAAGACAGTTCTCCTGTGGATGAATTTATTGTGGGAGGAGTTAGCCATTATATTATGTCTAACTTAGGTGATTATACTGCTGTCTGGACAGTTGAGAACTACGAATGCTCCATTAGCGGCAATATTAGCGTTGATACTCTCAAAAAAATGATTGAATCGATTTATAATCAGCAGTAAAACATGGGGGGTATTTATCGTGAAAAGATACTTCTTTGTATTCTTAATGACCCTGTTCACTTTTTCTCTCCTTATGCAAAATGCGGCTGCCGCTGAAATTGTAACCGCTCATGCAATCGAAAATTGTAATAACTATATTTCTGATGGCATCGTTCCTTATGCCAGTCTTTATCTTAAGGCACAAAAAGCATGGTGTAGTACATCTTCAGGCGGAAAGATTGAAATTCACTTTCAGGTAACTGCGAAATCAAGAATGAGTTCTGTTGGTGCAACAGACATATATGTTTATGAGAAGCGAAATGGTACATGGGTGGAAGTAAAACATTATTCTAGTGATAGCACGACAGGTATGCTCAAATCAAACACTAGTTTCTGCGACAGTAGTGTAACATTTACCGGAACTATTGGAAAAGAATATAAAGCAATCGTAACTGCATACGCCGGGAATAGCTCATCTGAATCTGATTCTATTGATGTCGAAACATCCGCAGTAACGGCAAAGAGATAATATATCTCTTGTAGTAAGTTATGCTACACAAAAGAGTAAGATAGCTCTAGAATCTAGTTAAAATAAGAGCGGCAATCTGATGTTGATTGCCGCTCTTATCGCTAAAAAATCCAAATTTATAACAAATACCTTTGACTCTTACGGTAGTGTCAAGGAATTTTCGCAAAATGGTGGTAGTGTCAAGGAATTTTCGCAAAATGGTTTGCAGGCCCTGGCATGAGAGAAGTCAGCCAGCAATGGAGGCGTCCTCAAGGGCAGCCTCCAGGTGCTTCATGTTCATGTACTTCTTGTTGCCCCACTGGGTGCCGGCCACATGGCGCAGCCGGGCGCAGACCAGCATGAGGGCGGAGTTGCCGTCTGGGAAACTGCCCACTACACGAGTGCGGCGGCGGATCTCCCGGTTGAGCCGTTCAATGACGTTATTGGTACGGATGCGAGTCCAGTGTTCGCTGGGAAAATCGCAGTAAGTCAGCGTTTCCTCAATGCCATCCTCCACCTTCTTGGCGGCCTCTTTCAACTTCATAGAGCGCAGTTGCTCCACCACGGCTTTGGCTTTCTCCCGGGCAGCTTTCTTGCTCTCCTGAGCATGGATCGCTTTGAGCATCTTTGCCACCAGCTTCACCTTGGAGCGAGGCGTTACGGAGAACACATTGCGGTAGAAGTGCACAGTACACCGCTGGTACTTGGCCTCTGGGAATACTTCTCCCACAGCTTCCAGCATACCAAGGCATTTGTCTCCAACCACCAGTTTAACCCCGTCCAGGCCGCGGCCGCGCAGCCACTGGAAGAAGCTGACCCAGCTGGACTTGTCCTCTTTCATCCCCTCGGCGGCACCAAGAACCTCACGGTATCCGTCCTCATTCACTGCAATCGCCACCAGAATGGCCACATTTTCAAACTCTCCGCCCCAATTTCGGCGCAGGTAGATCCCATCCACATAGACATACGGATAGCGCCCGCCTTGCAGAGGGCGGTTCCGCCAGTCTTCAATGTGGACATACGCTTTCTTGTTCAGCTCACTGATGGTGGCCGGAGACACCTTGCTGCCCCACAGAGCCTCAGTAATATCCTCCACACGTCGGACGGATACGCCTGCCAGGTACATCTCAATGAGAGCTTCTTCTACACTGCTCTCCCGGCGGCGATACCGCTCAATGATGGCGGTCTCAAAGGAGATCCCCTTGAGCTTGGGCACCTTCAGGGTAACGTCCCCGGATGTAGTGGTGAGATTCCGGTTGTAGTGGCCGCTCCGGTACCCCTGGCGCTGCTCATTACGCTCGTACCGGGCAGCCTGGGTCAGCTTCTCTGCCTCGGCCTCCAGCAGCTTGTTGAGTGTCTCCTCTACGCTGCCACGCACAAGTTCCTTGAGCTGCCCCTTGATTACTTCCTCATTCAGCTGTACAATCTTTTCAGGCATGGTTTGCTCGCTCCTTTCAGAATGGTGTGTCGCGACTTCATTCTACCAGAGGGCTGCAAACCATGTCTTCTTTTGTTTGCTTTTCAATTTGCGAAAATTATTGTACCTTATCACTCTTACGCCGAGAATGCACGTAGCCACAATTCATCGTAATACAAAATTCTGCTAAAAAAGCCACTTGGCGGGTCAGCAGCCCACCAAGTGGCAGATTGGGATGATCTACATATAGGTCTATAATTGATCTTCAAGAGTTCGGTCGAGATTCCCTGAAGGAATGTGCTTTTTCTCAGTCAAAACACCATGATCCATTTCATAAACTGAGTCGCAAAGGGTATTAATATCCTCTAGGCTGTGGGAAACCAGCAAAATTGTCTTCTCCCTTTTTCTCAGCTGTAATAAATAGTTTCTCATTTCACAGACTCCACTGTTATCCAAACCGTTCATCGGCTCATCTAAAAGCAGAATACTCGGATCTTCCATAATAGCTTGGGCCAATCCTAAACGCTGTTTCATCCCAAGTGAGTATTTTCCTACTGCCTTTTTATCATCCGGGTCTAGTCCAACGAAGGATATGGCAGCACGAATCTCATCTCTCCCTATACGCCTTCTTAAAGATGCCAGATAAGATAAGTTTCTGTAAGCACTAACCGTTGGAAGAAATCCCGGGGCTTCAATGATAGCTCCTATGCTCTCTGGAAAGTCTACATCTTTCCCAATCACTTTTCCATCCACAACCACCCTCCCCTGATCTGGGTGAATCAAGCCACATATAGTTTTAATTAATACTGTTTTTCCAGAGCCATTTCGTCCAATAATCCCATGAATTTTTCCCTTTTCAAAAGATACATTAATCTGATGAAGTACAGTAGTTCCTTTAAAGGTCTTTGTAACATCTTGCACTTCAATAATTGATTCCATAAAATTCCTCCCATTATCTGATCTGTGGATTTGCCGCTGGATTATGCTGGTATAGCCAGTATAGGATACCAAGGTTTATCCCCACCAATAGAAACAAGCTGACCACCACAGCGAAACCGTAGTTATTGACCATCGCCCGTGCCATACCCCAATAGGGTGGAAGATAAAAACTGATGGGTGGGTAAGTCATTCCAACTCCGAGTAAACCACACTCTACTAAGAGATAAAGGACAATTGTTGCTCGGCTAGAAAAAAGAATCATACCACTGGCACAGAAAATAGAGAGGAGCGCAGTATGTAACGGAAACAACACAATGGCCATACCCCATTCTTCTCCCAATAATTTTGCGCCTGAAAGCAAGGAAAGTAGAACCCATGCAAAAAGGAAAAATGTATAGTTGATTACAATTACCGCAGTCATCCGCATCATCCACCAACGGCCTATATTCTTAGAACGCACAATAGTATAGGTGCTTAATACTCCCAATTCTGGCATTAAGAAAAGAACGCTGGCTGAGATGGGTGGCAAGATGCAGAGATTCCATTCCATAGTTTTTAGGATATCCAACCCTCCGGCACTATTCTGAGCAGAAAATCCAAGAAAAAGTGACAGTGGTGAGCGCTGGGTTCCAGAAATGAACAACATAAGGGCTATTGCAGCAAGATAGCAGAAAATCGTATAACGGTCAAAAACCCGTGTAAATAGTCGCAGTTTCATTGCTTTGTCCCCACTGTAATGCGGAAATCATAGCTACGGATTGCGTGTAGAATTAAAAGGAATAGCACAACTGCAATATCAGCATAGATCAGAAACGATTGAGGTAATGTCAAGTATGTACTTTCTATTTCTGAGCCGCTGATATTGTGATACATGAGCAGACTATTCGCCAAAAGAGAAAATTTTCGATAGAAGTCCGTTATAAATCCGATTGTTAGAATATATCCTACCACATGAACCAATATAGCAGCAAGATAGCTGAATACCTTAGAGATACATAGATTAAGCCAGAAAATAATGAGGCTCATTACAAAGATATAGCATACACTCAGTAGGTAACTTAACATGCAGGCCATCACTGGTGTCAGCGTCATTACGTACCCGTATGGAAAAGAAACTTGGTATTCCCAAGCCAATTCAGGCGCTCTATTCTGCACAATAGTTGTAAGCGGCAAGCTCCAAATATTTGCAAAAAAAGCGTTTTCCGAAATAAACAGTCCACCAGCAATAAGTACTACAAGATAGTATACTGCGCTGATGCTAAGCAGATAGAGAACTTTTCCGGCAACCCATGTCCTGCGAGATACCCGTAGGAGGGTATATGTTTCATTCTGGCTGGAAAATGGTATATCAGAGACCAATAGAACGGCCCCCAGAAAAGCGCCGGTAGCTGTATATGTATCAGTATTGAAATAAATGAACGCTTCAAAAATTCCAATGGGTTCGCCCATAGCCTTCGAAAAATCCAGCAATGGAAACACACTAATGATTTGAATAGTACATCCCAAAATCAGTGCTAGGTATAATCGTGGCGAGAAAAGGGCTTGGCGAAATTGGTGCGCACAGATCTTAAACATCCCGCAGCCTCCTTTCAAGCAACTTCCAGCAAATGACTGAGGCCAGAGCTAACATTCCAAATTGGTATAATAATGGGAAGGCGGGGAACGGAATAAAATCTGCAGCTGGCATCAGGATATTGGCAGGGCTAAACAGTAGCGGTTTCCCCAGCCGGTAGAGAATTAGATGTGCACCAAAGAATAGCGCGAAGGGAGCTGCCAAGGTAATGTAGCGGTTCGGGATAAGTGCAGATACACACAGCCCAATCACAGACCAAGAGGCCCCGAACAGAAAGGCCAGCAGGAGCAGGAACAGTACCAAGAAAAGGCCGCTCCAGACAAATTGGAGTTTTCCGTATACAGTTTCATCAAATACAGTGAAATAGTCTATCCCTATTGGTTCTCCGGTGTTTGGCTTTCCATTTATAATCCATACTATATCACTGAATAACGTAGGGAGAAAAACAGCCAGCCCGCCGGATATACCAGAGCAAAGCATGATCTCCTGGAGATAGCGCTTCCTTTCTATCCGGTTCAAAATAGCCTTACAATAACCACTGTTGTAATCCTCGCAGAATATTGTAGATGCAGGCAATACCGCCAGTATTACTGCAAATATGCTAAAACCGCCCAAGTCGCTTGCCCGATAAATGGAGTCAAGGAAAGTCGTGCATGTAGCACTCAAAGGAATCGGCTCATACGAGATACAATAAAGAATCCAGTAGTAAATCTGGTTCCACAAAAGCAGAAAAATCCCTACTCCGATGCTGGCAAGCATCGCCCAAGAAAAAATAGAGGATCGAAGCCGAAAACACAAAGATTTACTCAAAAGGACATCCCCCGCTCTCCTTGTATCAGTTCCCCTGTAACAGCATTTATCGCTAGAACTTGTCTGCGGTTAATCATTTCTTCGTCATCATCCGATCCAATTTGAAAGCGCCACGCTGGCATAACAACGGCCTCTTGTGTTTCTGTCAATGTTACAACATATTCTAAAGAAATTGTTCCAATAGAAAGTGTATCTCTGTCATAGAAATCAACCAAGTCCGCATTTTCTTGCAGAACTGTAACTGCGTCCTCGACGGAAATCAATTGAGAGGAAATCGGTTGAGGCGTAAGTTCATAAAGGGCACCACTGATTGTTTGGATACCATTACTATCTACCAAAAAATAGAGGTCATTGTATCCAATGACAGGCATTCCGTCCACAGTGCGACGGAAGAAAATCTTATAGTAAGGTCGGCGTCCTTGATTACCATAGGGCAAAACAGTGTCAACGGTATAGTTGTCTTGGGGGGCAATAGCATCTATTATAGTATTACACAAAGAAATCGCGTTCTCCAAAGAGATAGATACATCACATTCTGTAAAGGAGGACAATAGGTTATCTTCAAAGGGATAGAGGTTCACATCTCGGTACTCTAATTTAAAGATTTCTTCTCCAGGTACACTTTCCCCGGCCATAGCTATCGCGTGCTCATAAAGGTAATAGTCACCGATTGCTTCGGAATTATGGAGTTCCCAAACATCGTTGCGCTGGTCATAAACAGCTTCAGAAGCACGTTCACCAAAAAATGCAGCGAATAGTGCTTGGCGCAGTTCATCTGTAATAGGTAGTACCTTATATTGGTATTGCTGAATTTTTTCAATATTTTCGGTATTTACCTGGGCATCAAGAAAAATTTGCTTCCCGTCGGCTGTGGCTATCTTTTCTTCTATTGTGGCACCATTCATATTGCGTACCAGCTCCATATTTGTCTCTGAAACCGATACTAGATCGTCTCCTACATTCAAATCATTTTCGGTCAGATTGGCAGATTGTGAGACAGCGGCATCAGGAGTAGTACTGGTATCAGGGGTTGTTGGTTCACCTGGAGCCGGTTGGCAGGCTGTAAGTAGTAGCACACAAAGAAGGGCACCCATCCAAGTTATTCTTATCTTTTTCATACATCTCTCCATAAAGCGCAAGGAGTGATGGGAACTGCTACACAATTCCCACCACCCCTTGCGTTTTCAGTTACTTTGCAGCATCCGTACTCCACTGACCACTCGTCTCTACACCGCGGTTAACATCCTTGCTGTTGATGAGAGCACCGAGATAAAGGCGAGTACCGATGGACGCAGTACTGTAATAGGTAGAACCAAAATTCCCGGTTCCACTCTTTACGGCCGTATTGCTCACAAGCGCGTTATCCCAGGAAGTTGCATTGTTGTCGAGCATACCATAGGTGATGGCATAACGGTTATTGGCGCGATCAGCCACCGACACAACCCACTGGCGGTTGTAAAGGCGCTCCATGCTGGAAGAGGAGCAACCAACCCGCTCATCAACACCAATATCAAAGTCATAGTACAAAACCTCGCGATCACCGTCCGTATATGCGAAAGCCGGGATACACAGCGAAGAAACAACGGCGATGGCGCAGATCAGGGAGAACAACATCTTCTTTTTCATTTTCATTACTCCTTTTTACTTCAAATTTGAATACATCATTTGCCTTGAAGTCAAATCTGGCTCATTGGACTCCCTCCTATCTGTATATCATGTAGATCATTTGCAAGTCCCTTCTACTGAGAACCTTGGCAAATCATCTCCGTCAAGTGTCACATCGACTGTTAATTTGTAGGTTTCTCCTTTCGTCACCTTTGCGTCACCACTAAATGTGAGTGTTCCTACTGAAGAACGCTCCCAAGTCTTGATGCACTCATTTCCATGCCATAACTTTATTGTGGCATCAATATCATCGGTTGCATAATCCGCAGCAATAAATACCGTACAGGTGGCAGTTGTCCCATTAAAAGAAATACTTGGAACAATTTGTGCTACTCGTTGCGAGGCAGCATAGGCAGTAGTGGAAAGTACCATAAGGAAGATAAGTAGGATGGGGAAAATTCTTTTTTTCAACAGAATGACCTCCTTCATTCGTTTATACCCTAATAAACGAATGAAGGAGGTCATTTTGGACACCCTATTTTATATTTTTTTAATTATTCTTTTGGACACCTTCTCCCAATTTTATCATCATATCTTTTGGGAAGGGCGCTGTGATGCAGAAGCATAGATTTTCCTCTTCTGATACCCAAACAAGCCCATTAGGAGCCGTTTCCTGGCTGGCTTGGTAGAAATCTGCTTTTATATTTCCAATTTGAACAGATTCTATCTCTACATAGTCTGATGCTACAAACAAACTTGTGGCATCAGATCCCTGCAAATAGGAGAAAATGATGCGTTGCCCGGAATCATCTGTATAGGTTAAATATGTGCTGTTCCCAAGTTTCTCTTCTTCCTCCAAAGAAAATCCTTCCGGCAGCCATGTCAGGTTGTATTGCACAACACTACTCCCGCTTGGAGCATCGCCAATAAATCTATACTCAACAAATGCCTCAAACTGTTCTCTCACCCACTCAAAAAATACAGCGCGCGCCTTAACGTCAACAGTCAACCATGTACCACTAACAATAATTGCTACGAAAATAAAGCAGGCTACGCGCTTGGGTATAGTATAGATTATAGGGTGTTTTGCTTTGTAAAAGATCCTGTGCATCTTTTTATGAAATGCGGGAGAAAATTCGTGTTCGCATGTCTGCGGTGTAGGAAGCGAATTCCTAATGGCCTGATCCGCTTCAGCAGCCGCTTTCTGTAGTAGTTCTTTATCTATCACAGAATTCCTGCCTCCTCGCATAGTTTTTTCAATCTGTTCTTAGCCCGCTGATCGAGTTTAATCGCAGTAGGTAGGGAAAGGTTCATCATGTTAGCGATTTCCCTAACACTATACCCATGATGGTAACGAAGCAGAATTATTTCACGATACCTGGCAGGTAATTTTAAAATACAAGAAGTTAAGGTATTTTCTCCATCATATTGAACATTTACGCCCTGAATATCATCAATAAACTCAACTGGTTGTATCTTTTGTCTCCGACGATATAGATCAATTGCTTTGTTCTCGACAATAGTAACGATATACCCATGCGTTTTTGGACATACTGGATCATTAATTTTTTTAATATTTTCTGCAACTTTTACAAACGCCTGATGTACAGCATCCTCGGCGTCTTGCTCATTATGTAAAATATTATAGGCCACATGATACATAAGACCACTATACTCCAGATAGAGACGTTCAAACTTTGTCTTCTCTTCTGGTGTTTCAATCATTTGCAAATAAACTATCAAGGTAGACCCTCCCAATGATCCACGTTATTTATTATACCATGTAGACTATTCTTTCAACAACCAGAAAGCCTCATGCATTCTTCTATAGCTTGTATGCATACAGCGCATATCGTCTAGAGTAATACGAAATAAATACAGTTGAAGGATACAGTCTCATCAGTTTAAGTTGAAGTTACGGTCACCAACTTAAATAAGATGACGGCTATATCCTTTATCAGCAACAATATAACACGGAGCACGGGCATCGGCAATCGATACTACCAGCGAAAAGGTTTATCCTGGCTATATGTAAATGAAGTCTCTTTCCTCCCATACAGGATGAAAGAGACATTAGATCAAACCTTATAGGAAAACAATTCCCATAGAATGCGATTTGAAGAGCAATGGTACTTGTGACTAGAAAATACATTCGAAAACTACCAACCAAGTGTATGTGAGATCTCTACCACTATTTTTCTTGATTAAAGCGTGCAATAAGGCCGAGTAACAAGATTAAATCGTCATCAGATAGTGTCCTAATTCCATCCCAAACATTTTTAACCAATTTAGGGTTGCTTTCAGAAATATCAAAAAATTGTAGTGGAGTGATTCCGAAATAATCACAAATATTTAGAAATTGTTTCATAGACGGTAATGCTCTGCCAGAAGATATAGCTTGAATATAGCCTCGGTTCTGTCCTAAGTTTAAACTCAACTGATATTCTGAAATTCCTTCTCTTAGGCGCAACTCAGTAATTCTATTGCGGATAAATTCTTCATCCATAAATTCACCCCTTTGATTATTAGCATATCAAAAAGGTTGATAAGTCATTGTATATTATATGTGTTATATTTTTATAATTATACTATTATCTGCATTATTAAATATGTTATTTTTCCTGGCATTGATAGATATGCTTTTTAAATCTAAAACAAAATACATAATTTCCCAATACGCTGTTCAAAAAAATTTGGCAGAGACAGTGTCCAAAATCAATCCCTCTATTCGTTTATAGTGTTAAGGTAATAGGAGGTAGTATTATGAAAAAGCAGAATATGCTGGCTCGTGTAGGGATTTTTGCTCTAGCAGCTACGACCCTATGCACTACTGCTCTTGCTGCTGAAGTTCCTAAGAGTGAAGCCCCTGATAAAGCCCCGTATCTTTACTATAGCGATGGAGTCCAGGTCGCAAAGGATGTAAGATGTTGTTTTGACTCTTTCGGTATTTATACTGAAGGAGTCATAGGATAGTTCCATAATATAATTGACAAGAGCGGCAATCAATAACAGATTGCCGCTCTTGTCAATTAAAGAATTGCAGTAAGTCTCTTGTCATAGAAAGGGTGATACCATCCTCCTGTGTGCCGCCCGCATAGTTTCGAACAATAAGTAACGATGCTATGGGTCTGAGAATTCACAACATTGAGGGGATACTTTTTGTTCCACATCTGCGACACACAGTTTTTACTGGTCAAACTTCAACAGAGGTGGAGCACCATTTTTGTGTGCAGGAGATTGCCCCAGGTAGGAATACCTCTCCACTTACCGGTGCTGACTGCTCTATTGGACTTCTCAATGCGAATATCCAGAAAGCGGCTGATTTTGTATCTTGGTACAAAATCGGCCATTTTCTTTTAAGGCTCCCCGAACCACGGAACAAGGGGCCGCCACCTCCGATTTGTTTTCACCAAAAACAAATCGGAGGTAAAGAAAATGTATGATTATCGCAAAAGCGACTATGCGATAAACAAAAACAGTCCCAATATCGTTTATCGCTTTCATAATGAGATCTTGGAAATCACGCAGGAAGATTACCTGAAGGAGAACTATGGCAAAACAGAAAAGGACTTTGCCGAGCTGAAGGCTCTGTCTGATCAAATCTACTATGAGCAGGATCGGGCTGACAGCGCCCAGACCCGAAAAAACGACTCCCTTACCGGCTTGGAGGAAACGAAAATTTGTGCCACCCGCCCTTTGGACGAGGAATGGGAGGAAAAACTGACGGAATCTCAAAACCGTTTATATGTACGGAAAGCGTTTAAAAAACTCTTTGAGGGGGATGTACTTACAGAAATTCAAAAGCGGCGGTTCTGGCTCTATGTTTTTAAGGGCTTATCCATCCGGCAGATTGGAAGGCTGGAAGGAAGAAGCCATCAGGTGGTTGCAAAGTCACTGAACTTGGCAATTCGGAAATTAAAAAAATTTTTTACGGAACAAGGGTGACACCCCCCGGTTTTTAGGATGATAGGTGAAAGGGGTTCTTTCAAAGTTCACCCTTTCACTTGTTCTTTGAAAACCACATACTCATTCATCAGTAACGTCCCCCTTTCTAGTGCGAGGAGCAAAAGCCGATTCAGGAGCCGCGCCATGATATACGGGCATGATGAGCAGATCCCAACTAATTATCATGATTGGTCTTGCAACAATCCTGTCCCGTATGAGCGAATAACGGCAGCCTGTAAAAGCCGGACAGCCCCCGGCGCGGCCATGACCGGAAAGGGGTATAATGGTACTCCTGTCCAGCCACAGCCCTGCTTGACCGCAGGATCACGCAATGGGGGCAGCTCGGAGAGATCCTCGGAGGGGTGAGATTCCCGTGGGCCGGTTCGCTGCTGGCCGCTGATGATTTCCCATATATGTGCGGGGTGTCAAGGACAAATAGCACAGAAAACAAATCGGAGTTTGTGTTTTGCCGGAAACGGGGTAGGTCATTTGGCCTGCCCTGTTTCCGGCTTACTTATATTTATAGGAGGTCAACTCATGCGAAAGGTGATCCGGCGCGGCGACCTGTTCTATGCCGATCTGAACCCAATAGTTGGTTCAGAGCAGGGCGGGACACGTCCCGTTCTGGTACTGCAAAATGACGTGGGTAACTATTTTAGCCCTACCCTGATTGCAGCAGCCATCACCAGCCGAAAGGATAAGACCAGTCTGCCCACACATATTCTGCTGGAAAATGTACCAGGGCTTGCCCCTACCTCATTACTTTTGCTGGAACAACTACGGACAATAGATCGCAAGCGGCTCCGTGGTTATATCGGAAAAATCAGCAGGAAGAAGATGAAAGAGATTGATTTCGGCCTTTCGATCAGCCTTGGCATAGGGTTTCCTGGAAAAAGGAGGACTTTCAGTGTATGAAAATGATAGCACTCCCCTCTCCCCAAGAGATGCTTACCGCTTGATGTTGAAGGATTACCCCGACGTGATGGATATCGGGCAGATGTGCGCGGTGCTGGGCATCAGCACGAAGACCGGGTATAAACTGCTCAAGGACGGCGAGATTGCATATTTGAAAATTGGACGAGCCTACCGTATCCCCAAAGCCCATCTTCTCCGCTATTTGAAAGTAGTCAGCCCCTTCAATGGTTATAGTGCCAATGTTCCCCCAATAGACGCAGAAAATTAACAATTTAAATCGTTAAAATGCCTGGAGTTTTGTTCTGTCCAATGGTACAATAGAGGTGTCATTGGTAGGTGAACTCAATACCGCAAAAGGAGGAACAACCAAGTATGTCAGCGGTACACCTGCAAAAAAGCAATAAGCCAATCTCCGGCCATGTGGCCGAGAAAAAAGGGTATCTCTATTGGGTCTTAAACATCATTGATGAGACCGGAAAGAGAAGGCCAAAGTGGATTCCCACCCATAAAAAGGCCAAGGGAAACAAGACCTGGGCACACGATATGCTCCCCACCATACGAAGAGAATGGACAGAAAAGCTGCTCCAAGAGGCAGCTGCACAGCAGGCTGCTTCTCCAGACACGCCGGGCGGCCAGCTATCCCCAGAGATCCCTTTTGTGGATTTTCTGTATCAATGGCTGGAATACAAGTACAAATCTGCCACCGGACGGGTAATGGACACCAAGCCCATTGAACTATCTACCTATGCAGGATATGAACAGCAGCTCAACAACCCCATCGCCCCATATTTTCGTGAACATCCCATCGCTCTTTGCAACCTGACCAAAGAAGATCTCCTTGCTTTTTACGAAAAAGAGTTGGAGCGGGTCAAGCCATCCACTGTTAAGCACTACCACGCTCTGATTCACGGGGCGCTGAACTATGCCGTGGACAAAAAACTGATCCACGGCAATCCTGCCGACCGAATCATCATATCCAAACCGGAACCCTTCAAAGGGGACTACTACCTGGACTCCGAAGTCCTGCGGCTGTTTGAGATCATCAAGGGGCATAAGATCGAGCTGGTAGTCCTTCTGGCCGCCTTCTATGGCTTGCGCCGCAGCGAGGTCATCGGGCTGAAATGGAGTGCCTTTGACTTTAACCATGACTGCGTTTCCATCCGGCACACGGTCACAACCTGCAACGTCAAGGGAGAACGGATCACGGTCAGGAAGGACAAGGCAAAAAACAAGTCCAGCCTGCGAACTTATCCGCTGATTCCATTTTTGAAGGAACGGCTACTGGAGGCTAAGAAACAGCAGGAGGAAAACCGAAAGCTGTGCGGACGCTCCTACAACAAGGAGTATCTGGGCTATGTCTGTGTCGATGTGGTCGGCAACCTCATAAAACCCAACTATGTATCCTCGACCTTTGGGAAGCTGCTCGCTCGAAATGATATGAGGCACATTCGGTTCCACGATCTTCGCCACACGTGCGCCTCGCTTTTGCTGGCAAACGGCATACCGATGGAACAGGTCAAAGAGTGGCTGGGCCACAGTGAAATCTCAACAACGGTAGATATTTATGGCCATCTGCAATATGCCACGAAAAGGCAATCCGCCGCCGCCATTGAGCAGGACATTGTGACCCCTATGTTTCAAAACCTGTCCGGCCTTTCTTCGTAAAAAAGAAAGAGGTCTACCAGCTTTTCACTGGCAGACCTCTTGGCGGAGATGGAGAGATTCGAACTCTCGCGCCGGGTTTGAACCGACCTACCGCATTTCGAGTGCGGACCCTTCAACCGCTTGGGTACATCTCCAAATCTATGTTATATCC
>NZ_JBKVXZ010000034.1:0-36889 GCF_046973065.1 Flintibacter sp.
CTCGCGGTTCGCAGGGCGTCATAGGCGTCAGCCAAGGCAACCACATGGACATAGGGAGTAATATGCCGGCCCGTCAGTCCGTCCGGATAACCGCCGCCGTCCCACCGCTCGTGATGATGGAGACAAATGTCATATAGGACATCATAATAGGGGTACTGCCGCAGAGTGGGTATGGCACGCAGCAACCGGACGCCCAGCGCGGGGTGCTGCTGCAGGATCCTGCGCTCCTCCAGCGTCAGCTTTCCGCTCTTTTGGAGGATGGACCTGGGAAGGCTCTGTTTCCCGATGTCGTGGAAACGGGACAGGTAGACGACCCGCCGGACCTCCTCTTCCGTCATAGCCGGGATGACACGCCCCTCGCAGAAGGCCGTCAGAAGCCGGTGGAGCAGGGGCTGGAAGAAAGCACTGTGAGAATTGGATAGGGCATCTTGGGCCGTCGGCTCCAAAAGCTGGAGAGACGCATGATATGTGTGATCCATAATATACGGACCTCCTTTAGATATGGCTGGGGCAGCCCTCTTTACAGAGCCGCCCCAGCATTCAGAGTAGGATCAGTAGCCAGTCTTAGGCAGGGTCGGGGTCGAGGTGTACTTGCGGATGATGGTCACCCAGCTGGCCTGGGCGGTCTGCCAGGTCCCCTGATACTGGCCGCCGGCATCCGCTCGGTTGACCAGCTGGTAGCCATTGACTGTGCTTCCGCTGACGATGACGCTCAGGGTGGGGCCAGTGATGCTCTGGAATCCCACAGGCACCTTGCCAAAGTCGAAGTAAACGTCAGTGACCACCTCTCCGGCCTGCATGGGGATGGCGTTGAGACTGAAGGAGTAGTTGTTGCTGGTGAGCAGGTTGGAAGCCAATACCTGATAGTCCGCCGTATAGTTGGTCTTATAGAGGATCCGGTAATTCAGGCGGGCACTGTAGGTGCCGGTGGTCAGGGTGGTGCCCCGGGCCACATCCGTCGGGATGCGGTCATGCCAGAAGAAGTTCTCCAAATCCACATTGCTGGTGTTGGCTACCGTGATGTCATACCGCATGGTCTGGCCGGCCAGCACCTCGGCGTTGCCCCGCTTGGTGATGGTCACGCCCAGGTTGGAGGGCTTATCGTAAGCGGAGAGCTTGATGATTTGACCCGCATATTCCAAGGTGATATCATGAATAGCCGGATCCACCTGCCAATAGGCTGGGGCGGTCACCTCCTGGATCTTGTATCGTCCCAGGGGGAGCGGGCGGGATGCGGCAACGCCCCGGGCATCGGTGGTGATATAGTCCACCACTTTGCCGCTGCGCTCCTGGACGATCTCAAAGACGGCGCCCTTCAGCGGAGTTCCGGCGGGCGTGCCGGTCACCGGGTTGTACTCCTCAGCGTATTTATAGATCTGGATCTGGCCGGTAATGGGGACATTCTCCCACTCGATCTCAATCGTGCGGCCCGGCTTGACATAGACTGTCTTGTACTCTTCGTCTAACTCATAGCCCTCGGCCGCCTCTAATTCCCGGATGTAGAAGCGGCCCTTGCCCTCCGCCAACGCCTCATCAATATAGATATAGCCGTTCTGGTCGGTAGTGTACTCGCCGATGGGGTTCTTATTGGCATCGTACAGGAGAAACTTTACATCGTAGATGCCCTCGCCGGTGACACTGTCGATTTTGTGGATGATGATGCCGCTGAAGGCCTTGTTCTCCACCTTGAGGACAGTGGTCTTGCCATCCTCTACCTCGAAATAATGGGGAGTGTCATCCAGTTTGAACCCCTCTCCGGCCTCGATCTCCACGGCATAATAGGCACCGTCCTTCAGAGCGAGGAAAGCGCGGCCATTTTTATCTGTGGTGATGGTGTCGATCAATTCATCATCGATTTTCCGGATCTCGAAAGTGGTATCCGGGATGCGCTCATTGGTATCATCCGCGTTGACCTTGACGATCTCCACGCCACCCACAGGATCGTTATACACCGTGATCGTCTGGGTATCCTCGGGATTGACCTCCACTGTCTGGATCCGTGTGGCCTCGTCGATGGTGTACCCCTCGATGGTCTTGGTTTCCTTGACCACGATGGTGCCTGTGACTCCGCCGATGCGGATCTCGCCGTTCTGGTCAGTGGTATAGAGGCCTTTGCTGGAGAGATGTCCGTTATCCGAATCCACATATCCGCCGTCCGCGTAGGTCAGTTCGAACTCCACCCCGGCCAGCGGCTCTTTCGTGACGGAGTCCAATTTCCGGATGACGAGAGTGCCCTTGGCCTCGTTGTAGAAGCGCAAAGTCTGCACCTCGCCAGCCTTGATCTTGATACTCTTGGGAGTTCCATCCAGGACATAGCCCTCCAGAGTTTTGATCTCCCGCGCGGTAACGGTAATTCCAGGCTCCAAATCGTTGATAACGATGCGCCCGGCCTCATCGGTGATATATTCCCCGTTGGAGGGACCGACCACCGCGCCGGAGCTGTCGGTGACCAGGAAAGTCACGCCCTTCAGAGGTGTGGTGGTGCCCTCGATATACTTCTCGATCACCAGAGTTGTGCTGGGGGTATTGGTGAAATAGAGCGTCTGGGTGTCATTGGGGTGGACCACCACCGTCTGAGTCTGGCTGCCGGGGTCGATGGTGTAGCCAGGGATGGTCTTGGTTTCCGTCACTACCAGTGTGCCTACCACACCGTTGATCTGGATCTTGCCCTCCTTATTCGTCACATACAGGCCGTTGCTGGAGATATGGCCGTTTTCATCAGGAACAAATTCGCCAGAAGCAGTCGTAACCTTGAAGGTGACGCCAGCCAAGGGTTTCCCGGTGAGACTATCCCGCTTGTCGATGATCAGGGTGCCGGCCTGGGAGTTTTTAATGACTACGGTCTGGGTATCACCCTTGGGGCCGATGACCACATTGGTGGAGGGCTGGTCCATCACATAGCCCTCCGGAGCCTTGATCTCCGTGATTACGTAAGCGCCGGGGATCAGGTTGGTGATTCGGATCTCACCGCTGCTGTCCGTGGTAAAGATGCCATTCTGCGTAAGGGTGCTGTCACCGATGACGCCGTTCAGCCCGACTTCGCAACCGGCGGCAGTCGTTACCCGGAACTCAGCACCAGGCAGGGGCTTATTGGTTTCGCTGTCCCGCTTCTGGATGATGAGGGCGCCCTTGGGGGTGTTCTTAAAGGTCAGGCTGACCGTGCGCCCCTCCTTGATCTGGACCGTCTGGCTCTGCGTATCCAGAATGAAGCCGTCCGGGGCGCGGGCTTCGGTCACCACCACGCTCTTGCCGGGTTTCAGGCCGGAAATGCGGATCTCGCCGTTCTCATCGGTGCGGAAGATGCCATTGCTGTCTCCGATCAGGGTCCCATCCGCGTAGGCGATCTTGAACTCCGCATCTTGGAGCGTGATGCTGGGGTTGACATCGCAGACCTTGCGGATGAGCAGCTGCCCGTCCGGCATATTCTCAAATCGGACGGTGACGACGCTCTGCTCACCGCTGTCTGCCAGGAAGATCGTCTCGGAGGACTGGATGATGGAGTACCCATCTGCCGGGTCCACCTCCTCCAGAATGTAGGTGCCGCTTTTCAGCCCGGTCCAGATGGCGGTCCCGTTTTTCCCGGTGACTTTCTGGCCGATGACGGTCCCGCCAGTGCCAGAGGTGCCGCCCAAATAACGCAGCTGGAAGGTGCAGCCAGGCAGGGCTTCATGGGTCACACTGTCATACTTTTCTACGATGATGGCATTGAGCGGCACATTTTCAAAGGTGACCGTCTTGCTCTCGCTGCCGTGGAGGATGATCTTCTGGGTGGTAGGTTCCTTCATCTGGAATCCAGGGGCAGGGCGGATTTCGGTGATGGTGTACTCTCCGGGATAGAGCCGCTTGCCCTGCTCGTGAAGCCGGATCTCGCCCTTGGCATCGGTCAGGATCTCACCGAAGTCGATGGTGCCGGGGGCCTCCGCCGCCTCACCGTTGCTCACATAAGTCACATGGAAAAGCGCCCCCTCGATGGGAGCGCCGGCAACACTGTCTACCTTGTAGATAGTCAACTCCGGGGCCTTTCGATTTTTGAAGGTCAGTGTCTTTTCTTCCCCTGCGTTGAGGGATACGGTCTGCTCCCGGTCAGCATCCTTGTCCGGCAGATAGTACGGGGCAGGGACCGCCATTTCCACGATCTTATAGCTGCCGGGGACCAGCCGGAGCTTGACCGTGCCATCCTTGCCAGTGGTCACATCGCTGCGGTGATCGTTGTCGATGCCGATGATACGGAACACAGTATTGGGGATCTTGACCGCAGGATCATCCGCATCCATCTTGGCGATGGTCAGCTCCGGCTGCTTCAGGTTATCGAATACCAATTCTCTGCTGTCGCCGGGGCCAAGGTAGATGGTCTGGGTGGGGGTGCTGCTGACCACATAGGGGTCAGGGACAGAGATCTCGGTCACGGTATAGCTGTCCACGGGAATGCCGGTCAGGGTGGCCTTACCGTTGGGGCCGGTGACTACATCCTGATGGTAGCCGTGCTGGATGCCCTTGATCTCAAAGTGAGTGCCAGGGATGCCATCGCCGGTCTGCTCATCCCGCTTGAAGATGGTGAGATCAGGCAGCCGCTGATCCACAGCGGTCACCCGGACTGTGCCGCCGCCATCTACTGTGGCCTGATCCACATGGGCAATGACCGGCTCTGTCAGGACAGCGTAGGGCTCCGGGACGGAAACCTCAACGAAGGCATACATTCCCTCGGTCACATTGGGGACGATGATGATGCCATCCCGGCCCGTTTCTTCCGTTGCAATGATCTGGCCATCCTTGACGATGTTGAACACAGCACCAGGCAGCGGATCATTGGACTTATCCAGCTTCAGCAGTTCCAGCTTGACCTTGGCGTCGTTCTCGAAGACCAGAGAGACATCCGTCTTTCCATCCCAATGGAATTCCTGCCGAACCTTGCTGGGGTCGGAACTGGTGGTATAGCCGGTGGGTGGCGTTACCTCAGTGGCCACATAACTGCCGATGGGCATAGTGTCCCAGGGCACATCGGTCAGGTAGCCGCCCAGACCGGTCGTATATGTGCCAGTAAAACTGTTATCCACGCCATCGATGCGGATAACAGCGCCGGCAAGGCCCTTGGTGGGATCGTCCGCATCTACCTTACGGATACTGCCATCCCCGGTAATAACGGGCGTATCCATGAAGGTGACGACCACTTCCGTGCCATTATCACGGGGAAGAACAACGTATTGGGGTCCGGCGTTGTCGATCTCATAGCCCTCCGGGGGTTCCAGTTCTGTGATGGAGTAGGTGCCCGCCTCCAGCGGACCGACTATCACTGTACCGTCTCGCCCAGTAACTACTTCTTTGGAGTAGGTTCCGTTATTGGATTGAACAAGGAATTTTGCGCCAGCCAAACCTTTATTGGGATTGGTTGCGTCCACTTTTTTAATGGTCAGGTCATACTTTTCGCGGGTGATCGTAAGCCGGCCAACCAAGACCGCCTGTACATCATTGGCGGGATGATAGGAGGAACCGGGGCCTGCATAGTGATACTCATAGACATCACAGTCGCCCCAAACGCCCTGCTCACCAAGGCCGAGAATGTACAGTGCACGATCTCGGAAGGACCATCCCTCTAACTCATCGTCGATGCTTTTGAAGTTTGTCCCGTTGATGTTGTTGTGGACGTACATGAGTTCTTCAGCACATGCTGTCGCAGGGTCAGAGAACAAGCCCTCCTTATATCGCCAGACGATAGCCTGCACCCAGGCGTTCATCACCCAAACATAATCAGGGCTCCATGTCTCCGCGACACCGAGGGAAATGGCTTGATCCGTAAACACCCCGGAGGTGTGGCAATAGAAGTAAGCCATCATGTTCTTCACAGTAGGATCGCTGATCGGCTCAGGCTTATCCCACTTATGGCCTTCCAACGACCAGCCCATCCCTTTTCCCTTTTCAGAGCAGAAGCCCATGACGCTATCGCCGTCATAGTCATATCGCATCTGGTGCATATAACAGACACCCAGCGCCGGAGACTCATAGTGGGTGCCGTTGTAGGTACAATTGGTCAGTTTGATCGTACTTGGGGTCGTTTCAGCAGCGAATGCTGCGGTCGGAAACAGGCCAAGCACACAGAGCAAGGCCAACAGCATCGAAAGAAGTCTGCTGCCAAGTTTGGTCATGCTTTTCATGTGAGTAGTGCTCCTTAATTCATAGAGTAGTAGTGTTTTAAGCCCCTCTCCAAGGGCTCTTTCAGAGCATTCGGGCACAAAAAAGGTCTCCCAGCATAGCTGAGAGACCTCGTTTTATAACGGATCATGCTCCATATGGATTATAGGCACCCGGCCTGCCTACGATCATATAGCAGTAGGTAACACCATTCTCCCGTGCAACGCCGACCCCGATGGAATCGCCATCAGCGACAGTCATTGTCCGGAAATGACCGGGCGAATTGACCCAGTTTTCCACCGCCTGCTCGGCTACATGGTCGGTGGGACAGAGTGTGAATACAGTCAGATTGATGCCAAAACCGTGGGGGTAACCGCTTCGAGCGACCGCCTCACACTCCTCCAGATCATGATGCCAGGTGTAGTGCTTGTCCGCACACTCCTGAGCTGCGGCCATAAGCCTGTCATCAATTCGCAGGAACTGTGCTCCATTCTGCATCCGCACATCATTGATCCGCTCCACCATTTCGGAGCGAACGGCTTCCAGATCATCGGTGGGAAGAGAGGGCTGGCCGGTATAGGGCTTGTCGCTCTCCACCTGTACGCAGTGGTTTTCATTGTCCCAGTAGACATTGAAACCGACCGCCTCGCCAATGTCGCGCAGCCGCACATAGTTGCTGCCGTTGATGGCATAAGCCTCCATCTGAACCGGCTCTCCGTCCAGATAGAATTGGTTGGCGCTGGGGAAGGCTTTGAGAAATGCTTCCGCCGCTTGGGCGATATTCCCCCCAAGCAGCACCGCGCCCATCAGGATACCGATGAGCAGGCAGGCCATTCGTTGTTTCATGTTGGAAAACCTCCTTCTTCATCTCGTGATAATACTTAATACGAAATCTAAGGAAGGCTTTTCAACATCATTCTACAAAATCTCTATCAGGAGACTTTAACCGACCTCGACAGCCTGCGCCATCCACCGCACACTGTAATCGCCTGCCACACAGGTGATCATGGTGATCCGGTTATCTGAGGTGGGTTCCAAATAGCTCCAGTCGTTGCTGGCAATTTTCCGCACAGTTTCCACTTCATAAGTCCGGGTGCCGGCAGAGGTGGTGTAGGTGACCGTGTCGCCGATCTCCAGAGTCTTGATGGCGCCGATCACATACTTCGCCCCACGGTTGTGGCCGCAGAGCCCTACGTTTCCATCCCAGACACTGGTGCTGGTGAAATGTCCCAGCCCCTTGTTCATACTGGCGGTCGTTTCCCCTTCCCATAGATAGTAATTCTTGACGCCGATGGCGGGGATTGACACCTTGCCAATAGCTCCGTTGGAGAGCAGGAAATCATCGGTCAGCTCAGTATACTGGGAGATTCCGGGCAGTTCCACGTCACCCCAAATCAATGAACCGGAATTTTCAATTCCAGGCAGGGTGACTGTATTCCCGCCGCTGTTGCCGATCCCATAGCCGCCGGTTCCGCTGCCGGCAGCCACAGCAGCCTGCAGACCGGGCAGAAGAGCCTTCTCCATGATGCCGGTCTGGGTGGTGCTGAAGCTGCCGTATTCCAGTTCCGAGATTTGGTAATCCACCACATTGGGTCCGCCATAATTGTACTGGGATCCGTAGACCTCCTCATAGGATGTGGAATCGTAGTACTCCGGCGTGCCATCGGTGACAAAATCGTAGTCAGCGGCCTGGGCCCCCACTGTCAGCATGGAGAGCATGGCGGCGATCAGCAGGGTAATAGATAAGAGTCTTTTCATCCTGTTCTCCTTTTAAATGATGGGCGTTAAAGTGTCCACATTGAATTCATGCCAGGCGTCCCCGTCCCCTCGGAGGACTGTATAGACATAATCGCCCTCCTGACACTGCACAGTAAAGTTCTGGTCAACAAGTTCCTTTGCCAGCGAGCGTTTGACCTCAACGGCTACCACGCCGGTGGGATAGGGCTCCGTCTTCCGCAAGTCGATGCTGGGATATTTCGCGTCCGCGCGGAACTTGGCGACCAGCTTGTAGTCGCGGGGCCTGTCGCCAGGAATGTAGACGTACACATTCTTGCGGCGTGTAAAAAGGAGAACGCCGAAACCGGCCGCCAGGGCCAGCAGCATGAAAGCGCCAATGGCGAGCAGTGGGGAGTCGGAAAGGCCGGCAAAGAGGCCGGAATCGCCGCCAAAAAGTTTTCCTCCCTCCGCCGAAACAGTCTCCACGCCGGTGTAGACCACGGTGTAGGTCACGCTCTCGATGCCTTCGGAGACCACCTCACCATGATACTCCGCTGTGGTCACATAGCCGGTGGCAGCCTTCCAGCTGGTAGAGGCGGTATAGGTGGCCACCGCCTGCCAGGAGGATGGGGACAACGTCTCGCCCACAAGGTCGGTCCCGGTGACCTGCCACTCCACGCCGGCCAGAGACAGCGTCCTGCCGTTCTTTACTGTGGTGGCCGGGACATAGGACATATCATTGCGGTCCAGGTTGGAGATCACCTTAGTTGCAGAAACTGTGCCGTGCTTGGTGGTGTATCCTGACGCAACAGTGGTCAGGGTGGTATGATCCAGATCCAGTTCGCCCACATATTCCCCATCGTCATAGGGGATACTGGGAGCCAGCGCCGCCAGGATATCGGTGAGGTCGTCGCTGGAGGTCTCTACCGTCACCGTCTCAGTCACAGCCTTGGCGTCCAGAAAGGGCTGCTCCTCCTTGGTCGTGTAGGCCCAGGTGTAGGTAAAGCCATCGTAGTCAAAGGACGGCTCCTTCAGAGTGTCCGGGTCAACCTCCGGTGAGAGTACATAGGTTTTGACCAAGCGCTGCTGCCCATTCAGGTTTTCCACCACTAATTCCTCTGGTACTTCCGCGGCAAAGGCGCTGGTCATCAGAGACAGGGCAAGCAGCAGGCACAGCGCCAGATGTCTGATATGCTTCATAAAAAGGCCGCTCCTTCTTTACAGATTTTGTTTGATGATGCGGGTAATGATGCCAATGGCGACACCCTGTTCCTCATCGATCCGGGTCACCGCAAAACTGACGTCATCCTTTTTACCGGGATAGCGGGGATCATAGCAGGAGTGGGCGATGGCATTGACGCCATTATTGAGGCGAATAAAAACGACGCCATTTCTGACGTCGGTGACCCGCCCCGCATACCGGCATTGGGGCATACATTTCTTCAGATTGTCGTGGCTGTTGGTGGCGGACACGCTGCGGGCATCCACCCGGATGGTCGATGTTCCACGTCGGTGCGGTTAATCTTCAGCACCCGTACCAGGATACGGTCGCCCACGTTGAAGTGGTCACGGGCGTTGCCGATCCACTCCCAGGACAGGCCCCGGGCTACAATGGAGGTCTCCACGCCGAAAACTTCTACCCGGATGACTTTTTCAGCCACCGCAACCACACGGGCCTGGACCACACGGCCCTCATAGATCAGATGCTCACCCATTTCATCGGTATCCAGGTAGAAGGTCTGCCGTTTTCGGAGCATAGCCTCCCGGCGGCTGCCCACCACGCTGCGGCTGTCATTGTCGTAGCCCTTCACGATGAAGTCGATCTCCGAGCCAAGCCGGGCGTTGAGGATGCGGTTGAGCTGGTCCATCAGTTCCATGAACTCACGGCCGGAGGGGGTCTTGCCGGTGTAGAGCATCATCTCCTTGACGGGGATGGCCACCCGGAAGCCCCGGTAGTTGACCACGGCGAGGGTCAATCCCGATTCCGTTTTCTCTACGCCATCCAACATGCCGGTGAGGATACGCCGGGTGCGGTGGGAGTTCTGGATGTCATGCCAGATGATGGCCTCCCGGTCTTCATCGGTCTGGATCTCATCCCGGGCATCGATGGTCAACACCCGTTCCCGGCGGCGGCTTGCTGCGGCGGTAATGGGTATCGTCCGCTCCACACGCCGGGCAGAGGGTGTGCGGCGCTCCGGTTCGGACTGACCTTCCAAATTTTCATCAGAAGGATCGGCTCCATTGGGATCACTGCTTTCATCAGGGAGGCCCAGTGGGTCATCAGTACTACCGTCCTCACGGGGCATTTCTGAATCGGTAAGTAACGGCGTTTCCCCTGTATCATCCGCCCCGGCCTCGCCCAGTTCTTTCAAAAGGGCGGCATAGTCATCGGATACCTCAGCCTCTCCGCCCACCGGGCTGCCTTCAGGAGGTCCTCCCCCTCCGGCGTCATCATCAGCAGGCAAAGAGTCTTGCGGTTCATCTTCAGGGGTAGCCCCATCCGGTTCAGAGACTGTCTGCTCCTCATTAGGCTGCGCCCCACTACCAGACATACCCTCGCCGGTGAGAGGGGCATCACCACCACCGCTGGCGTTATCTTCGATGGAAGCATCGGAGCCGGCCTCTGGGGGCACAGACCTGTCAACCGAGGATGCGAGATACTCCTGTTCCATCTGTGCGAGTGTCTCCTCACTGGGAGCAGCGTCATTTCCAGCAGGTCCTTCGGCCACAGCGCCTTCCACGGCGTCCATGGTCTGATCCATGATCTCTTGCTCGTTGGGGTCAGGGGCAACGCTTTTCTTCCTTGGCATAAAAATTATTCCTCCTTTTTCACATTCGGTTTTGACAAGATGGATTCTTTGGTTGCGGCTATAATTGTGGTTTTGGACGCCGGCTTGCCGCCAGGCTGGTCTACCTCCACCGCCGGGATGGCCCGCGCTGCAGGGGTGTGTCCTCTGGCCGCTGCGGGTTTTGCCACCTTTGAGGCTTTCGGCGCCGCTTTTTCCTTGTGGGCTGGCTTCTGGGCAGGCGTTGGGGAGGCACAAGCTGTCTCCAGCGGTTTCTCACGCCATGCAGGGATATGGGCGGCGGCCTTGCTTGCCCGAAGTTTCTTGGACTCCGGATGCTTGGAATAGTCGTACTTATCAACCTCCAATACCTTTTTCCCGCGGATGATGACCAGCGCCTTATCGGTGTCCATACGCAGGACCTCATCCATCGTCATCAGCTTCCGGCGGCCCACGCCGCTGGTCTCTCGATACTCCGGGGTATAATTCGAGATGCGCCAGGTGCCCAGCTGCTTTGCCTTGCTGGTGACGCTGATGCTGGCTTCGCCGGTGCGGTCTGAAATAAATTGGGCGGTGAGGGCATCCGTACAGCCCAAAAATAACTGGACGTCGCAGTTGCCCAGGATCTCCTGCCACTGGTTGTAGGGATACCGGTTTTGGAGACCCGCTAAATTTTGAAACACGGCCGAAAGACTGAGGCGGCGAGACCTGATCACTGAGATTTTTCGGGACAGATCCGGGATCACCCCAGTGGCACACAGTTCTTCCCCCAAAACATGGACAGGGACGGGCAACTCCCCATTGGGACATTGCTCGTCCGCAAAGCGTACCAGCTTGATAAAAATAAAAGACAGGAACAGCGAGGAGAGGAAGTCAAAGGTCGAATCCTGGTCGCTGGTGATGCAGTAATAGGCGCAGGGCTTCTGGCCCGGTAATTCCAGGTCGATCTCGTCATAGGCGGTGATGTTGCGGATATCCTGATTCTGAAACACCTGAAGCCGGCTTCCCAGCCCGATGATGACGCCGCCCCGCACATTTTCTGAGGACTGCTTGAAGATGCTGTAAGGGGCCTTGGCCGGATGACCAACCGGCAGGATGTCAAACAGGGCGTTCAGTTCCTTCTCGCTGCTCATGGCAAGCAGTTGGTAGACCTCACCAATGTTCCGCTTCTCCGGCGGGTAATTATTGCTCACATACAGCACCAATGCCTTGAGCAGATTGAGTTCGGCGTTGTCCCAGAAGTGGTCGCCCCGCTCACTGCCGGTGTTCTTGATGACCACATCACAAAACAGTTGGGCCATCAGCTCTTTCCCTTCGATCTCCGACAGGCAGTTCCAGGAGTCCGAGGCAGATGGCGTTACCAGATTGAAGACGCGGACGGTGTAGCCCTTGCTGCGCAGGTACTCGCTGGTTTTTTCGTATAGTTCTGATTTGGGATCCGTAAGGACCATGCTGGAGCCCCTCGCCGCACACTGCAGGATCATATTGACACAGAAGGCTCTGGTCTTTTTTGAGCCGGAGGCCCCATACACGGCGATGTTTCCGTTGAAGCGGGTATCCTCCGGGATGCAGACCACCTGGCCGTCCAGTTCGCCCAAAATGGTCCCGTGGTGCTTGCGGATGTCTGACACCAGATCCAGGACGCCTTTCATTTCCTTTTTGGTCATGAATCCAGCTGTCCCGTAGGTGCCCTTATTGGAGTAAATGAGATTGCGGTCCCGGTCATATTCTCCTGCCTCGCTGTAGCCCATACGCATGACCATGAATACGAGGATGCCGATGACCGCGACGCAGATCCCCACCCCATATAGGCCGTAAGGGAATCGGAAAGCCGCCAGGATACAGGGAAAAAAACCGGGGTCCGGGAACTCCGGCGATGTACCGCTATACAGCGTACCGCCAGCCTGCTGCCAGACATGGTGGTTATATAGGAACTGGCTGATATACCCGCCCCCATAGAGCAGTGCCACGATGGCAATGGGCAGAACGGCCAGCGCCTTAATCAGTTGTTTGCGGGATACGGAAAACACTCCCTTCAAATGCGTCAAAGTCAATGCACTGAATCGTGACCCTTGGGCCGCAGACCCGCCGCAGTGCCGGCTCCTGAAAATCAAAACAGTAGACCGTGCCGGTCTGCCCGTGCAGACCGAGAGCATCGTCAAAACGCCGGATGCGGGGCATATCGCAGGTATAGCCGAACAGCACAGGACCCCCATGTTCATCTAGGGCGTCATGCTCAATGAGCCAGTTGGGCCTTCCCTCGGACAGATCCTCCGACAGAATCCCATCCAGTGCCGCCTTCAGCTCCGGGTCACACAAGAGCCGCAGCAATACTTCCCCGCGATGGTCGAGAGTCAGGTAGTGGAAACAGCAAAATGTGCCGTTCATGATGAGGTAGTTTCTTGTTTCCTTGTCGCCTTGGCCCATCAGAGTCTCCAGTTGGTCCATACCATCGCCAAAGACGATGGCACCCGGGGGCGAATCCATAAACCTCTCCGCCAGTCTCCCGTGGCACAGGTCTGTTTGCATCATGGCTTTGAGCCGAACTTCAGCCTTGTACTCCCACTTCATCCGGGCGTCAGCGGTGTTATAGACGGCATAGATACCGCCATCACAAAGCAGGATGCCGGTGGAACGTGAGCCGCGGATCATGGTCGCTTGCACACCAATCTCCTTCACCTCTCTGGAACCATAGTAGGCAGGGCCGATATACAAGCCGGTGTCGTGTGATCCTGACTGGAATACAGGCGGCTTTTCCCAAGGAAAGGTCAGTAGGCCAGAATTGTATGCTGTGACCAGCACCTCGGCCATCCGGTGCAGACGCAGGCGGTGTGGGACTGAGTATTTTGGTGCGTTGGTGGCGGTGTCGCCGGTAAAGAGAGAGAGGTATCTGTCTGGCTGTCTCGCCACCAGAAGTCTTTTGGCTGTGGAGGTCAGGCGCAGGCCGCGAAGTCCATCGTGGTAGTAGGTGCGAAGGAGTTTTTCCCGCTTGAGGGATTTAACGGAATACGCCTTGTAACTGGCAGAGCCGGGGAGCCTGCCTACCAGTGCGGACGGCATCTCGCCGGACAGAGCAATGAGGGTCAGCAACAGATCGGGGAAGGTATTGGGCGATGGCAGCGGCCCCTTTCGCCTGGTCACATACACCGCCCCCTCGTTGCCGTTTTTACGCCCAGGGTGTTCTTAACCTGGGCGTTTTTTTGTCCACCCCATGTCCGCGAGAGCGTTGGTATGCGGGACTTTTCAGATCCACCACGTATATCCCAAAACTGTGCGGGGTAAACAGGCCAAAATGGGATATGGTTTTGGGGACCTTTCAGGCTATAATTCCGATATGGATTGCAGGGCCGCCCGCTTCCTCTCCAGCCAATCGGGAAACCGGGTGCTGTCCATGATGGAGATGCGGGTGCAGTCCGCGTCCCCCAACTCCGTTGTGTGATAGGCGTCACACAGCAGTCCGCTGTCATCTGTGAGCAGAAAGGACGCCGCCACATCCAGAAATTGCTTGAGTTCCAGATTGTCGTAGTCCCGAACACGGCGCTCCGGCAGATCCCTGCTGTAAATCAGGGAGAAGCACACGACACAATGGCGCAGCCGGGGCATGGGATTGCTTTTGACATACTGGCCGAGGGCGGCGGTAAAGGGGTCAAGCAGATATTCCGTGCTCTGCTGCTGCTTTCGCTTAGGATGCAGACAGGGCAGCGTGATCTCCAAAATGCCACCCTCAGACCGGATCTCAATGCCCTGCATAACCGCGGCGGAGGTCAAGTACTCGTCTCTGGTGACGCTGGTGGTGGCGTAGAGCAGATGCCGCAGACGGCAGGCGATCCGCTCCGCCCGAAGCGCCGCGTCAGTGGACAACACTTCGTAGTTGTCGGGATAACGCTGGATGTCGGTGGTGTTGAGCGCATACAGCGCATTCGTGAGCCGTGAAATGTCCGATAAAATTGATGTGATGCGCTGTGAAAGGACAGCTCGTTCCAAATTGCTTCCTCCTTTATTCCTTTTGGTAGTAGTGAACATCTCCCTCCGGAGACACGGTGCAGTAGCCGCTGGCGTTGGGGATCTGAAGCTGTTCGATCTGTCCAGGGTCATCCACCAATATCAGGTATCTGGAGGGGTGCTCTCCAGTGGAAGATAGAACATAAGACAAAAGGGTATCTTTCCCCTGAGCTGCGTGGATGATCTCATAGATCTCGCCATCGGCGAAGAAGATGATTTTGGCGGGATACTCCGCAACTGAGTGGTACTCCACTTGGTCAATAAAATCCGCCAGCACCCAGACTGCGGCCAGAAGGCCGCGGTCAATATCCTCAGCGCACTCCGGCGTGGGGCAGTACAGGCCGTCAATATAGTAGATGCGGTCCTGCTTGGTGAGATAAGACAGCAGATTTTTCATCGTCTCCCGCTTGCTGGGATAAAGGCGAAGAACCTGCTCCTCGGTCAATGCCCGGTACATGGTGATGTCCCGCAGCAGGCTTTTGGCTTCCTTCCCATAGAGTTCCGTTCGTGTTTTCATTTTGTGATACCTTCCTCCCGACGTAATACCGCCGTCATAAGACGCATATCTGGCAAGGCGTTTCCGTCATAGCGCCGTCATGGAGACGCACACGGAGATTGGATGCATAGGCACACCGCAATATAGCCGCATTAGTTCTCACGCCCCAGCAGTTCCCGCAGTTCCCTGCGGTCAGTGGTGATCAGTTCCTTCTCCAACTGGCTGCACTTGATTTCCACCGTCACATTGTTGTTATTGGTACTGATTAGGCCGCTGCCCCGCTCGAAATGGGTGATCTCCATGACCTCCGCCTCAGAGAGATGGAGGATAGACTGGACACGCCGTGCCTCTTCCTCCTCCAGGTTGAGTAGGATCTTCGTTTTGGCGTTATTGATGATGCCTTTGCCGTACTTACCGTCCTCCAGAGCAAAGAAGTCGTTGATGTCCTGAGTAGCGCAGATAGCCGACCCGCCGTAGCCGCGAATGATCTTGAAAATTTCCAGCACAAATTCCGCGGCCAGACGGTTGCTGTTGGCTCCGATGAGCTGCCAGCACTCGTCGATGAAAATGGCCTTTTCCTCCGTCCGGTTCTCTTTGGCTTTGTCCCAGACAAAGTCCAGCGCCACAAACATCCCCACTGTCAGCAGGTCGCCGGTCAGTTCGGAAATATCGAGGACGGTGTATTTATTGTCCAAAGATACATTGGTCTGCTGATTGAAGGTTCGGGCGGAGCCATTAACCAAACGGTTGATGATATTGGCAAGCCGCTTGGTATCCGGGGACTCCTTCAAGACCTCGTACAGATCACCTAGTACCGGCATCGTTCGGTACTGGCCCGGATAGTCCGGGTCATCCAGTGTGCTGTTATCGTGGGTGATACCCAGCTGTGCGTAGGTACGGATCAGGGCATCGTCCAAAAGCTGCCGCTCCTCATGGTTCATGTCGGGGATCAGCAGGGAGAAGAAAATATGAAGTCTCTGAATTTTCGCAGCCAGCAGGGACTTCTCCACACCGGGTCCGTCCAGCATTTCATCCACGGAACGGTCTACCTTGCGGATCGCCATGACATTGATACAATTCTGGGAGGCCGGGGAGATCTGGATGAACTCACCGCCGATATTGGAGCAAGCCCGGTGGAACTCATGGCCCTTCAGCGGCGCAACAATAAAGACCTGAATGCCCTTACGCCGCATCCGGGTGGCCATGAGCTGCATGGAAAAACTCTTGCCCGCACCACTGGTGCCCAGAATCGCTATGTTGGCGTTCTTGTAGACCCGGCTATCAAAGATGTCCACAATGATGAGGGAGTTGTTGTGCTTGTTGACACCCAAAAGGATGCCGTTGTCATCGCACATCTCATAACTGGTAAATGGATAACAGCTTGCTGCGCCCAGGGTCAGCACGTTGCGCTTGGAGCGTTCAAAAAGGCTGCGCTCCAGGCTGACCAGAGGCAGGGACGATAAAAAAGCCTGTTCCTGACAGAAGGAACAGGGCTGCACATCCATATCCTGAGACAGCAGGAGTTTTTTCATCTCCGCGCACTTCCACTCTAATTCATCCACGCTGGTGGCGGTAATGGTGATAAGCAGATTGAGGTAATAGAAATCCTCGTTGTTGCCAAGGCCGTCCTTGAGGAAATAGCCGGACCGAATCGCGCCGTCCAAATCGTCAAAGTCGGTGTTGGTGTCGCTGGTTTCTTTTATCTTGCTCCGGTTAATGCGGAGCTGCTGGCCCAACTTGCGGATCATGCGGTCCTTGGGCTGACGGGAGAGGAACATATCCAGATCAATACCGTCTCCGGCATTGACGATCAGGCTGAGCCAGCCGGCGGGTACCTGCGAATTATAGCCGTCTGATGGTACCATCAGATAGGCATAGTAGACGCCATCGATGCAGATGTAGCGTCCGTGGGTCAAATCGACCTGGGCAGGGGCGTAAAACTCATTGGAAGGGATGTTGTCCAGGGGGCGCCCAGCGGCCAGATACTCTGTCAGCACACTTTTCAGTTTCTGGGGAAAGGGCTGTTCGTTGCTCTCCTTGCGGCAGAGAATGTTGTAAAGAATCTCGCTGGCTGCTTCATCCTCATTTTCCGGCACGATTACTGTGTTCCCGCATTGCCGCAAGTAGTTGGAAGCCGTTCGGGCGGCAGTCTGGAGGGAGGCAATGGCCTCCTCTTCCTCATGACCGCGGCGGGTGCCCGGCAATTCCTCATGCTCGAAGACCAGAAAGAAACGCCGGGTGATAGCCTCACGGGAGCCAAGCTGCTGGATCAGCCGCAGGTAGTCCTCCTGCAGCATCCGGCAGTGTGGGTCTGTTTCCTGCTCCAACTCCCTCCGTACCGTCTCCATATGGCGGTCGATATCCGCGCGCTTCGTCAGCACCTTGAACTGTACCTTGACCGGGGCAATTTTCAGATAGCTGATAAAGGAATAGATGATACCGCGCTGTTCCTGGGCGCTGCGGAGCAGGAAATTGACCGGAACGACTTCCACGACCTTTACATAGCGGTGGTCTCTGGTGTAGATCACACCATTCTCGATTTTTTCGATGGGAACATAATCCGCCAGCAGATTGAGAGGCGTCACCTTTTCCTCCGGTGGAAGAAACGTCTTGTGCTGGGTGACCTTGCGCTCTTTCCTGTCGAACCGGAGGCTGCTGCGGCTGACCGGCATCGTCTCCTGTTCCTGGGCTTCCTGCTCCGTTTGTTTTTTACGAAGCCAGCTTGGCAGTATTGACTTTTTCTGCTCCCCGCTATCCGTCGGCGGCTCCCGGTTAAGAACCCTGCGGTTACGCAGGAAACGGAAGAATTGGAGGATGAAGGCGGAGAGACTGCTGCCGGAAATGCCGATAAGAGCGACCAGTACCAGCGGCAGGGCAGTCAGGCACAGGATGATGACCCGTGTGGTGAGGGAAATACCTAAATTGAGGACAGGCAGGCCCACAAGGAGTCCCAGGACACCCGCCTCGATGACGTTGCGGGTCTTGAACATCCCGCCTAAGAGCGTACCGCCCTCAATGAAATTGGGGGGGATCACATAAACGTCCCGTTCTTCATTTCTCATAGGCTGCTCCTTATATCCGATCCTTGCGCTTTGGCGGGTCAGGCAGCCGTTTTACGATGCTCTCCTGATAGGCCACCGTATCATCCAGGGTCTTGTAGGGCTTACGCTCCACAGCATCTTGAGCGAGTTGCGTATACCAGAGCGTGCCGTCCACAGTTCGGATTCTGGAGAAACCGTCCTTGGGTTCCGTATACTGATCCGCATGGTACATACTGAAGGCTATCGGCTCAGACATACCTGGCTTGCTCACCATGCCAGTGATCCTCCCGCCGCCGATCTCCACGTTGGAAAAAGTGAGAGGCGATTTGCCGGATGCCTCTTCGCCGGCGCAACCCAGATAAGAACGAATGGACTGGGCAGCCAGATCCCCGGTGATAGAACCGGTGGAACGTATATCACCCCTAGCTACCGTTCCAATAATGTCATTGGCAAAACTGCCGCCTGACAGCAGGGACTTGGCGAAAATGGCGCCGCCCAGTCCGACACCCTTGAAGCCAGGCGCGGCCGCCCGCTTATCTGCCTGCCTTACCGTGGAGGTCGTATGGGATACCTGCGATGTGGTCTGTGTGGCCGACTGCTGTGCAGTATGCTCCGACTGTTGAAAAGTCTTGGCGGTGGCCATCTCAGTCTGCTGGGCCGTCTGGGAAATTGTTTCAGTGGATGCGGAGTGAGCAGATGCCGTCTGGTTTTCCTGATGTGTCCCGGTTTGTGTATCGGTTTGGCGGATGGTGTCGGCCTGCTGTTCCCTGATCGTTCTGGACTGGGAAACAGCCGCTGCCGCTGTGGACGTAACAGTATTCACAGCAGAAGTCGCTGTTGTGGCTGTCCTCACCGCATCGCGGGTCACCTTACGGCTGACAGCACCTGCAAGGCCTCCTTTTAGGAACCCGCCAAACGGGCCGGTAGTCTCGGTAGATACGCCCCGGGTAGAACTGCCGGCTGAATGGCGCGCTCCGCCGCCAAAGGCGCCGGCTACTGCCGCAACGCCACGGGTGGCGATTACGGCTTCTGCCAACATCGAACCTCCAGTCTGGCCCACATTGACGCCCAGACTTGACATGAAACTGTCGATTTTCTGAGATACTTTCAGAAAGCCGATAGCGCACAGGAACCAGATCAACACATTTCCTGTGACCGTTTCTCTGCTTGTAGCGCTGACCTGGGCCTCTACTTCCGCCTCCGTTATCGCAAAGGCTGGAACCGAGAGAGCGGTGATAAGCAGAAGTACAAGCACAAAAACGGCAGAAATTCTGATACTTCGTTTCGTGATAAGCCCTCCTCAGATGGAAAGTGGGTTGGCGATAAAGGCGCCGACCATGCTGATGAACAAGCGCAGGCACCAGGCGTTCATCAGCAACAGGAACAGTTGCCCTCCGAACATACGGCACCAGTTTTTGAAGATGCTGGAAGTGGACTGGGACGCCCCCATGGCGAAAGCGATCGGTGCGGTGAAAACAAGTACGCCCAGCAGCACATAGCGCTCTGCCGCCTCTAGCAACAGTTTCAGATAGTTCCACGCCAAAATCAGGGTCAGGATCAGCACAATAAGGGCCACCGCCCCATTTGCCACCACGCCAATGATGGTGAGCATTACTGAATTGAAGCTGGCGAAGTCCAGACTGGGAAGCGCGGAGGACAGAATCCAGTTGTACGGGGTGCCGCCGATTTGAAGAGCTGTGTTGACGATCTCATCCGCATACCAGGCAAGAGCAATAAACAGGATAGAGCGGATACTCAGTTTGACCGGATCCTCTGCCTCGGAGCCCAGACCCAAACCGAAATTCCGAAAGAGATTCCAGACCCATAGCAGCAGGATCAAACCAATGGCTAGCGCCACGAAAATGTCATACATCGTAGCAGCTGCCGGGAAATACCGCAGGAAGACAGTCATGTCACAGCCCAGGGCGCCCAAAACTGATGTGTTGATCAAGTCCAGGCCGTGCATGATCTGTTCAGCGATCCACTCTACGATACCGTCTAAGATACCCATGAGCGGTTACGGTGTCCACTGGCCGCCGGAGAAGAACGGCGTGACATAACTCATAATGAACCCCAGCCCGTTCAGCACGGCCCATGTAATGACAATGCGCTTGAGCCAGGCACGGGATTCGTCCACCGTCCGACCGGAGCGGGAGAAATTCATCATCAACAGGGCCACTGACGCGGTGACGATGGCGGCGATGGTGGAAATTGTCAGGATCTGTGTGTAGACATCCTGCATGATCTCACTGGCCTTCTCCCAGATGGTGGACGCTGAGGCCGGTTGAACAAGAAATACGGAGAGGCAGGCACAGAGATATGCCATGTAGAGGATGCGGCAAGGACTGATCCTTCGCCGCCTCCTCGGTTGAATCGGGGCCTTTTTCTGCTTCAAGTAGCGAACCTCCTTTTGCTGATTTTGTCCTCTTGGAAAAAGAAACAGCGCCCGGCGAGCCGAGCGCTGTTTCCCAAGCCATAGGAAGGCAGAAAAAAGACGCCGTAAAGGCGTCCTCCTATGACCGTTTTCAGTTGAGGTACAGTTTTGAGCATGGTCAGTTTACCACTTTAGGATTGACCTATCAATAGCAATTCAACGCCATTATCCTGCCGATTCTGTGCCATGTTTGCGCCAAAAAATAATTACAGAACGCTCACACTCTTCGGGGATCGAAATCGTAAAAATGAGGGACCGCACGAAAGAAACGCCGGTTATTACACCATCGCTGTAACAGCCGTATCTCTCTTGGGGCATAGGGTTTGTTGTAGCGCCAGCTGCCCACATCAATCAGGCCAACCTTCATTTGCGCCCACCACCTAATGAGTTATTTGGGAAAAACTGCTGGAGAATTTTCAAACTGTCTTGGGCTGTATAGCCCCATAGGACGGAACTCAGCGCCTCAACCGCCGCCTTCCGTTTCCGGTAGTATGTACGGAAACTGATGTCCCGGATATGAGGGCGGAGCTGTTCAATGATTTCTTCCACATTTTTAAGTTGTTGGGGGGAAAGGAACGAATAATACAGCAGCCAGTAGTAGTCCTCGCCATACTTGTGATGGGTACGGAGCAGTTCAATGGAGTTGTTGACCAGGGTGAGCATTTTGTTGCTGCGCTCAATGCAGCGAGCGTGATCCTCCAGTTCAGTACCACCCAAGTCAGCGCCAGCCAGATAAACAGATTCCAAAAAATCCTCTATGTTGCTGCCGTACTCGATTTGGAACTGATTTTTCATCTGCTGGACGGACAACTCCAGGCTCCATACCACATCGCGGTATTTTTTCAGCAACCGCCAGGTATCATGATAGCGGGGGTCTTCCGTCACATCCTGCTTGATCAATTTTTTCGGCATTGTTCAACTCTCCTTTGCTTTGTTCAGAATCGGAGCTGTGCTATCAGTAGCCTGCCGCCGCGTCCTGGGCCATGTCGTGACTGACCAAGGAAGTATAGTGCTGGCTGATGGTGATGGGGGCGTTGTAGAGCGCCGAGAGTGTGTACGCCTTGATGTTGCCTACAAGCGTTGTATTCTTGCTCAGGCAGTCCATGACATAGGCGATATGCTCCTTGTCCAGTTTGAGCAGGCGGCTCTTCACCAGATCCCTTGGCATATCCTCCTGATTGACCCGGATATACTCACGGCGGCTGCAGCAGGTCTCGACAATGAGTTCCACATAGCCGTCTATCAACTCCTGGTCGTAGGGGTGCTCCTCCAGAAGGCGCTCATAGTCGATATTCTCTTTGACCAGTTCTCTGCACTGTTCTATCTCATCCATCATCAATCGTCGCCGGCACCAGCCACCGTTTTGGGGCTGTGGGGGCAGAGGGGGATAGATAGACTCAGTATCACTCCATTCAGTATCTTTCTTATCAGTATTATTAGGGTCGGAAATTCCGCAGTCTGCACTTCGGCTGTGCAGAAGTCTTGACTTCGCCATTTCAGAAGTCTGGGTAGCAGCCGGCGGGTCAGACTTCGGTTTTTCAGAAGTCAAGGGTACGTCCTCGGGAATGATAAAATTTTTGACATAGATTTTGGTGGGCTTGCCCTGGCCCTGCTTCTTACGCTCGATCAGTCCGATTCCTCGATCCCGGTCCAACTCCTGAAACAGCTTTACCAGTTTATCTTTGCCAAAGCCCAGAAACTCGATAGCCTCCTCCAGCGTGAAGTAGATATAGACCCTCCCATCGGCGTCCAGCCAGCCGCTGCGAATGGACAGGCTCATGCGGTCCAGCAGGAGACCGTAGAGCACTTTAGCCTCTACGGACACGGACTTGTATCGCCGATCTGTAAACAGCACCTTGGGGATACGGTAGAAGGTGAACTGCTCCGCATCGTTTCCATAGAAATAATCTAATTCCAACGGCCTCATGGCAGCCTCCTGAAAAAACAAAATAAGCGCCCCCAGTGACAAAAAAATCGTCACTGGGGGCGCCTCTCAACTTCTCAAAAGTAAAAATAAACACAAAAAAAGCCGGCCTGCAGGTGAATCGTCACCCGCAGGCCGGCTTACTCGGTAACGCGGCAATGCCGCGATGTTCGACAGTTTTATCAACCTCCCCATGTCGAATTTTTGCTGTAATGTCAGGACTAAATCAGCGCAACTCCTTGCGGCACAAGGGCTTGCCGACTTAGTCCTATTATAACAGAGGCATCATGGAACCGGATGTGCCGCAGGCCGTGCTGCTTCAGCAGGAGTTTAAAATGGTCGGTGATGTAATTGGGCCGGAACAGTTTGCCCATCTCGTCGGTGCACACATAGTCCAGGTAGTCGGTGCAGTAGGACTTCTTGAACAGTTTCCGGTACTTCTGCTGCCGGACACACTGCTCCTCCAGCAGAACCCGCACTGGCGGGATCAGAGGCAGCGTGCGGAAACTGGACTTGGTTTTCAACTTGTCCTCGGTGTAGAGCCGGACCTTACCGTCCACGATGCCCTCGGTGACCTTGTGGTTGATGGACAGGGTGCCCTTCTCAAAGTCGATGGCGCTCCAGCGGATGCCAAGCACCTCGCTGCGCCGCAAGCCGTAGTAGGCGGCCAGTTGGATCACCACAGAAATGGAGTCCTCCTTGGTGGCCTCAAACAGGGCAGCCAGTTCCTCCTTGGAGTAGAACGCCGCCAGATATTTTCCCTTCTTGGGCCGGTCCACCCGGTCGGCCACATTTTCATTTACCATCCCGTTCTTCACCGCATACTGCAGCGCCTTGCGCACCACAGCATGGTAGTGGATCACGGTGTTGGCGTTGCAACCATCCTTGAAGATGGACTGGTGCAGCTCCCGGATGTGCTTGGGCTCCAGTTCCTCCAGTCGCAGTCCACGCTCCCGGAAGAACGCGTCCAGCCGGGCGTCGATGAGGCCCTTGTAACTCTGGTAAGTGGTACGCTCAATGGTGGGAGCCGTGATATTCAGCCACTCCCTCAGGAAGTCCGCAAACAGTGGGGATTCCTCCTGTGGGGGTTCCGGTTCCATGATCCCGGAACTGTACTCCTTCTTTAATTCCTCCAGGCGGGCCTGGGCCTTGCGCTTGTTGCCCTTCACCGGAATACCCAGGGCAACGGACTTCTGCCTGCGCTTTCCATTTTTATCATACAGGTTCAAAACAGCGGTGTAACGGCCGTTTCGTTCGAAGAGACTTCCGGTAACTTCTCGATTGCTCATAGGAACCATCCATTCCTCCTCTCAAATCAACAGCGTCCATTCAAGGTCTTGTGATGTTACCTTGCGTGGACGCTGTTTTCAAGTCTTTTCTGCATGATCTACCGCGCAGAGGTAGTCAATGACCGCGATCTTAGGTACGCGGTACAGCCGTCCCATGCGGACACTCTGGATCTCTCCCCTGCGCAGCAGTCCGTAGACCATCCGTCTGCCGATCCCCAGCATCTCCTGTACCTGGGCCGGGGTCAGGGCATCCGGATAATGTCGGAACATGGCCCGGTAACGGGTCGCCCCTTTTTCTTCTCTGGTCATGGTCACACCCCCTTGACTTTATTTTGTAATTGATTATAATTATTACGCAAATTACACCGCCTATTATATAGACGGTGAGACGGCCAAAAACGGAACCAGGGAGATGAGAAACTTGAAGAAGACCATGTGGGACCTGAAGGAAGAGCGGTTGGAGCAGCGATTACAGGCGTTGGCCCAGCAGGGAGATTGGGATGGAGTGGTGCAGGCGTTGGATGACTACGACAAAAACAATGACCGCAGGCACGAGGATCGCAGGGATGATTTTGATCTATCCTGTTTGAACGGAGGAATCAGCGCGGATGGCCAATACCAGATTCCCGAGAGTCTGAAGCTGTATGAAGAGGATGACTGGCTGGACATCATCTTTTCACAGGAGGCGGAGGATCTGCCCAATCTGGTGGCGGAGTACCCCGTCAGCGGGGCCATGCGGGAACTGACGCCCCAGCAGCAGGAGATTTTAAGGCTGAATATCGTCTTTGGCATCCCAACCAAGGACATCGCCAAACAGATGGGGTGTACCACCCGGAACATCACCAAGCAGCGGCAGAAGGCGCTGGAGAAGATCCGCTTTCTGGTCACCGGCCAGCGAAAACCAGAAGATCTCTGATCGTACTTACACCTTAACAAAAAGAAAACGGGGTGCTTGCTTGCACCCCAAAACGAAAGATGATATATTGATTACAAGTATTACAACGGAGGAAGTGTTATGGACTTCAAGCCAATGTTTCCCAGTCTGAATGTCCTGTGGACGCGGTGGTCGGCCTATCAGATCAAGCCGCACCAGTGGGGCGGGGAATATTTGATCCCTGCGGAGGGTGCAACTGACCTCACCTATAACTGCGCGGAGCAGCCTGGCCCTCTGGTGGCGGACGCACTGGAACTGGGGCGGCAACTGCACATGGGAGCACCGGACAAAAACCGCCTGTGTGCCGCTTTTGCGGCCCGCTACGGGCTCTTGGGCCTGAATGCCGAGAAGGTGGAAGGGGCCACGGAAGACCCCAATGTGCCCCCGTGTTACCGCCCGCTGAACAGTTGGGAATATGGTGAAGATGTATCATTTTTCCAGAGCAACTTTGTGATGCTGTATCAGCACTTCCTTACCGTGCAGGGCGAATTGGTTCCTACACCCAATCCAAGGGTTATGGATCTGTCCGGTTTTCTCAGCTATCGGCTGACCAGCGGCCCAAATCCTCAGTTGGTGTGGGAGGTCCGCAGTTTGGAATCCGTGATCCGATTTGCCTATGCTTCCATGATCTCTGCGGAGTCGATACCTCTGAAGGTCTGCAAAAACTGCGGAAAGGTGTACTACAACACCCACGCAAAGAGCGAATTCTGCGGGACTAAGTGCCGAAATTACTATAATGTGAAGGTGTTCCGGGAAAAAGATCGAATTTCGCATCCGGATTAACCATTAAGGAGGATACCTATGTTTTACCAAATGATCACCAACGCACGGAACCGTTGGTTTGCGTCCTCCGAGTGTACTGCCCAGGGAATCATCGCTTATATTGAAAAAGCAAACCAGATGCGCGATGCCCAGATAGATGCCATTAAAACCTATCTGTATCTGAAAATTGCCTGCGGTTGTGCGCCTCTGGCAAAATTATTCTGCCAGGGAGCGTTCAACACTTTGGATTTGGAGCAAGAGGAACTTTCTGCAAAGACAAGGACTTTTTTACTTAGCCATCCGGCCGCGGCTGCACTGTTCGAGTACGCCTGTTTGAAAACCGACTCCGGCGAACAGGTCTCCGAAAAGCTGGAAAAGCAGATACGCAAAGACCCGGAGAGCATTAATTATGAAGATTTTTTCCAATCTGCCTTTTACGGGGTATCTTATACCGACTATCTGTTCAGTTTGCCCATGGGTGCTGGAAAAACCTACCTGATGGCCGCATTTATTTATCTGGATCTGTACTTTGCCAAAAACGAGCCCTATAATCCGGCCTTTGCCCATAACTTCATGATCTTCGCTCCCTCTGGGCTGAAATCCTCAGTCGTGCCCAGTTTGAAAACCATCCAGCGATTTGATCCCTCTTGGGTGATCCCACAACCAGCGGCATCGGAAATCAAGCGTCAGATCTCCTTTGAAGTGCTGGATCAAGGCAAGACCGCCAACAAATCCAATAAGACGAAGAATCCCAATGTGCAGAAGATCGCCAACCATCAACCGCTGCCTGAACTGTTTGGCTTGGTGGCAGTCACCAATGCGGAAAAGGTGATATTGGATCGCATTCAGGAGAAGTTGGGGCAAATTAGTATGTTTGAAGAGAGCGATGATGAAAAGGACCGGCAGGCCAATGAGCTGCGCAACCTAATCGGCAAACTCCCTGGCTTGTCCATTTTCATCGATGAGGTCCACCATGCGGTCAGCGACGAGATCAAGCTCCGCGCCGTAGTCAGCAAGTGGGCGAAGAATCAGACCGTTAATTCCGTGGTTGGCTTTTCCGGTACACCCTATCTGGAAAAGGCAGAGAAAATTAAGGTGACCGATGGCCTCTCCGTATCCTCGGCGGAGATTTCCAATATCGTTTATTACTATCCGCTCATCGACGGCGTAGGAAACTTTCTCAAGCGGCCCATTGTGAAAATTGCAGATATTCCTGACAGTAGTCGCATTATTGAAAATGGTGTCAGGGATTTTCTCGATGCTTATCAGGACACCGTATATCCCGGCGGGACACTGGCCAAGCTGGGCATCTACTGCGGAACCATTGAAAAGCTGGAGGAGATGGTCTACCCCATAGTAGCTCGTATCGCGGCGGAGTATGGGCTTTCCGGTGATGCCATTCTGAAATTCCACAAAGGCAATAAGCAGTATCCACAGCCGGCCGATAGCCAGATGGAGTTTGACAGCCTGGATCAGCCTTTCTCAAAAATCCGCATTGTGCTGTTGGTGCAGATCGGAAAAGAGGGCTGGGATTGCCGCAGCCTGACGGGAATCATTCTCTCCCAAGAGGGAGATTGCCCCAAAAACATGGTGCTGCAGACCGCTTGCCGCTGCCTGCGTCAGGTACAGAAAGACGCACTGGAAACGGCTTTGATCTATCTAAACAGCAGCAATGCTGAAAAACTAAACGCTCAACTGCTGAAACAGCACCATATCTCCCTGAAAGAGTTTTGTGAGGCGGATCACCATAAAGTGTCGCTGGCTCGGTATGACCGCACCGATCATCTCCATCTGCCCAAGGTGGACTTCTATCAGCTGAAGATCCATTATGAAACTTTGATCGTAGACCCCGCTGAGCCGGAAAAAACACTCCCGAATGTTTACAAAAATGCAAGTATTGTAGCAGGCACCATTAAAACCACCGATTTCTCTATGGAGATAACGGATACCAGAGTGGATAATGAGGAACACGGTACTGTCCCAGCGTCTTATTCTGCCTGGCTTTATAGCATCGTCCGCAGTTCCCTCTACACTCTTACCATGGAGGAATTGCAGCCCTATGATGCCCAACTGAGGTCTATCTTTGAGGAAATCACTTATCAACGGGATGGCTCGCGGTATTTCAATTCCAAATATCATCTGCTCCAGGTGGAGGCGAATATCCGCAAGACCTTTTGCGCCCTTCGCTCCTACGAGACCCGTGAAGAGCGGATACCTCAGTCGGCCAGCCTGCTGAACATTGCCAACTTTACACAGGTAATCGAGACCGAACACCCCCAAGATTACTATCCAGATCAGGAGACGATACAAAAAATCGTTCTGGATGACCAGGGTAAGCTGAAATTAGACAAGAAAGCACAGGCGATGATGGAGTTGGCCCAGGAGATGGGGCAGGAAGATGTCCTGACCATGCTCCGCAAAAAGTATTCTTCCCACCCCCAAAAGGATCGCTCCTTCCACTATCTGCCTTACCACACGGACAGCGGATTCGAGCAAGTATTTCTGCGGGAGGTGCTGACCTTCCCGGAAATCGAGCATCTGGGGCTTGAGGTTTACTACAACGGCGACCGGGCCATGACGGAGTTTAAGATCAAGTGCTACAAACGAAGCGCCGGTACCTGGCAGTATGTGGGGATGTACACGCCGGACTTTCTCATTCTCCAGCGCAAAGACGGCAAGATCCATAAGGCTATGATCGCCGAGACCAAGGGCGAAGCCTATGCCAACGATCCGAAATTCAAGGATAAAAAGGCCTTCGTGGAGACGGAGTTCCTTCGGCAGAACAACGCCGCCTTTGGCTATGCGCGGTTTGAGTATCTGTATTTGGAGGATACGTTGCCCGAGCGGGACAGGCTTGTGCTGACGCACAGGAAAATTTGTGAGTTCTTTAAGGAGAATGACTGATGAAACGTGTTCGCTTTAGTAATATACTTGTAGCCGTTGGAGTTTTTGCAATTCTTTTAATTGCTCCATATCTTCTCAATACACTAATAGATGGCGTATATAGAGAGTATGGCTACCAAATACCACTTTACTTTAATTTGGACACATGGTATGACATTATGTCAATTGCATTTCCAGCGGCGTTAACATACATTGTAATCCGTCAGTCAGAGCGACAGCAAAAAGATAACATGGAAATGCAGAAAAGCCTGGAACGCATTAATGAAAAGATGTTAGATTTGGAAAAGAAATCTAAGATCGGATATTTTGTTCCACATGTAAAGTTAAAAGATGCGGGAATAGATGGATTTGAGCATTCCTACTATAATCATGATTTGAAAAAATACATTACATTGGCCAATGTTGGAACGGATGATGTTTTTGTAATTAAAGCAAGTGGTTCTATAAATGGAAGGATTTATAATGTTCCCTGTGAAAAAGGACTTTTTGTACCTAACAATTCTCTGCTCAAAGAGTTAAATTTTGATTGTAGTCTTCATGAGGAAGAACTCTCTTTGCCACATATTGACCTGGAGATCAATCTGACCTTGAGAAATATGATCGGATATGAGTATGTGCAAATGTTATTTATTGGCTTTAAAAATAACAATGGTAGAGGTACAGTAGATAGTTTTAATATGAGTATCCAGGAGGTATCCGACCATGCCGATTAAATATGTGCCTTTTATCCCGGAGCCTGTGGAAGGACAAGCTGTACTGGGAAACTTTAACCGTGTTCTCAAGTATAAGGGCGCGGATGATATGTCCATGGTGCTCCAGCGTGGAATGCCCCTGTACGAGATGGAAAGACAGGAGACCGTGGGGGAAAACAAGGATGGCAACCTGGTCATCCGGGGCGAGTGCGTCTCCGCCTGTGCCTATTTGAAGGAGCAGGGTATCCAGGTGGACCTGGTGTACATCGATCCGCCCTTTGCCAGCGGCGCCGACTATGCCAAAAAGGTGTATCTCCGCCGTAATCCTAAGGTGGCTGAGGCCATTGCTCAGGCAGAGCAGGAACTGGATATTGACGAGCTGAAAGCCTTTGAGGAAAAGATGTACGGTGATGTATGGGATAAAGAAAAATATCTCAACTGGATGTACGAGAACCTCATGTCCATTAAAAGTGTGATGAGCGAAACTGCGTCCATTTATGTGCATTTGGATTACCACATCGGGCATTATATGAAAGTTCTAATGGATGAGATCTTTGGAGAAGATAATTTCCGAAACGAGATTATCTGGAAACGCGCAACTGCACACAGTGATGCGGAGTTCTATGGAAACAATTTTGACTGCATCTATTTCTACACTAAGTCACAAGAAAATTATACTTTTAACACTGTTTATCAACCATATGATGAGGCGTATATTGCAAGATTCAGTAGAAGTGATCCAGATGGCCGAAAATGGGACAGCGGAAACTTGACCGCAAAAGGACTTCAAGGCGGAGGGTATGATTATGAATATAAAGGTTACCGTTCGCTTTGGAGAATGCCACTTGAAACGATGGAGAAAATGGATCGTGAGGGTAGAATCCATATAACAAAAACTGGTGGAATTCGATCAAAGGTTTACTTGGATGAACTACCTGGGATGCCTGCCCAATCATTGTGGAGTGATATCAACCCCATTAATTCACAGGCAAAAGAAAAAGAAGATTACGCCACTCAAAAACCATTTGCACTATTAGAACGGATCATAAAGGCTTCTTCCAACGAAGGAATGCTTGTAGCCGACTTCTTCGGCGGCAGCGGCGTCACCGCTGCGGTGGCCAACAAGCTGGGCCGTCGTTTCATCCACTGTGACATTGGCCTCAACTCTATCCAGACCACTCGGGACCGGCTGAAAGTAGACGGAGCACAGTTCGATGTCCTGGAAATCAAGGACGGCGTGCAGCTCTATCGCAACCCAGTCCAAACCATGGACAAGATCAAGTCTTTGATCCCCGGTCTGAAAAACGAGGACTCCCTGGACTCCTTCTGGGAGGGGGCCATCACCGACAGCAAGTTGGGTACTATCCCCGTCTATGTTCCCAACCTGATGGACAGCACCTCCAAGCTGCTGGATGTGGTGCTGATGAACCGTATCATCCATCAGGCCATTCCCGACCTGGACGCCGGTATCAAAAAAGTCATCGTCTACTACATCGATATCACCAGTGAGGAGGAAATCCGCAAATTCATTGCCCAGGACGACAGCACCACCGTGGAAATTGAGTTGCGTGATCTGAAAACCGTTCTGGATGATGTGGTCATCGGCGACTATGCCAAATTCCATACCGAGGAGCGGAAAGACGACCTCTTCGGCGGCTATGCCGTGGTGGTGGACACATTTGTCAGCGACCGTGTGCTGCAGAAGATTACCGAATTCAATGAGAAAGCCAGAATGAATGCCACGGCAAAAAAGCCCTTTAAGCCTATTGAGGTCAGCGAGGACGGCCTGGAGCTCATCGAATACCTGAGCCTGGATTGCTCCGCAGCCCAGGGAGAATGGCACTCGGACAGTGAAATTAAAATTGATAAAAACGGCTATGTCATCCGCAACGGTGAGAAAACCAAAGAATTCTGGGATGGGACCATTTACGGTGAAAAGAAACCCCTTCGTTTGAAGATCCGCAATATCTGCGGAGATGAGACAGAGTGGGGGATATGATATGAGGAAGCAAAAGACAAAGGAATTGGTCAATACTGAATGGGTTGAAAGGATAGCTGTCAATAGATTAGAAAGTGCCCTTTTAAGCACAGGACTTGTTGTTCCAACTATCCCAACTGGAGATAAAGCGCCTTCTTGGGATGGTGAAATAAGCCTGTATTCGTCACAGACATCATTCCCCAAAAGGAAACTTGTCGGCAGAATTCCGGTCCAGGTGAAGGGAACCCATGTAAGAATGCTTCAAAAAAAGGCAGTTTATCAAGTCGAGGTAGCTGATCTGCGCAACTTTTTCCGAGATGGTGGCGCCATCTTTTTCGTGGTTCAAATAACAACGGATGAGCAATACAGAATTTTTTATGCACCATTATTGCGTTTCCAGTTACGAAGACTGCTTGAGCAAGCCGGAAATCAAAAAACGAAACAGATATCCCTTGAAGAGTTCCCGGTCGAGGATAAAAGCAGACTTGTACGCATCTTATCCGATTTTCTGACTAATCGTGAAAAGCAGCAGATGTTACTTCCACATGTTAAAAGCCTCAAAGATTTGGCAACGAGCGGAATGGTGGTAGATCATTTGGGATTCTCGGTACCAGGGTTTGGCTTAAAAAAATTTGATGATATACTTGAGGAGTTGTTGCAGCATCAAATATGCATCTACGCAAAACCATCGGGAGTCGAAGTTAACTTTGCCATCGATCTCATCCGGCCAGAAGCCATTATCACCCACCAAAACATACAAGTCACAGTGAATGGTGAAGTGCTATATGACCAGATTGATATTATTCGGAAAACCGGAAACATAAAGTCCTTTCAACTGGGACCGGGTATCATCGGGACAATCTCTAAGGACAAGCTCAATTTCCAGTATAATTCATGTGACACCTTACATGAGCAAATACGCCAATTGAGATTATTGACAGCTCTAATGCGGGGAGAGCCTGTTAAAATAGGCCCTTTGGTACTGCCCTACGAGGATTTCAAACTCACTGGGCATACTCAACAAGAAATGGAGCAAAAACTTTCTTGGCTGCAGACAATAGCAAGAGTTTTAGAACGGCTTCATGTAAAAAAAGATTTGAATCTGGCAAAGATGACTGATGAGGAATATCAAAAGCTGCGAAATGTTGTAATCGGAATTGATCAAGGCGTTCCAGTTCCCTTTTCCTTCGATGGTGTATTGGCATATGGTAAAATTGAGTTTGGCGGTATCTCTGTTTTGCTTAACCTAAAAAAATCAGAGGATGGCAAAGGTGTATATCTGTCGAATTTTTTTGATATGGAAAATCTCAAAATGACTGACGAGGCAGGCCAATCCCCTAATGATGGTTTTGCAATCAGTCCCTACATCCTAATGGATGCAACTTTGTTATCGGAACTTGACAATGTCGATTTGAATGAAATTGTACAGTCAGTTGAAAAGCAATCGTACTCTACTCCATACGGAGACAGAATTATTAATCTCACTTTAGAACTTCTAAAGTTGTATGATCAAAGCAAAAATTTAAAAATTTTAGATGTGTGCCTTCAGTTGTTATCCTTTGTTGGGGAACACCGTGATACTCCGAAAGAACTTATTGCCATTAATCGCCTTCAAATTGAAAAACGTCGTCGAGTTTTATCTACAGAAGAGAAGGAGTATCTTCTAACGCTCAAAAGGCCGGAAGTTATCCTTCCGTACCAATTTGCTGCGAGCATTTTATTAGAGAGTTTTCAAGAAGCTGATTTGATTTATGAGCGAATGAATGAGAACGAAAGAAAACTATTTGATGGGTTTCCCATAGAAAATCTATGGAGAAATTCGGACTACAGGTCATAGTTATTTTCAAGGATCTGTACTAAGAATAACGGCTTTGGCCTCGATATACTTGTCCTCGGTTGTGAGGGGAATATGTATAGACTTCTCGAATCATATGTGCTATTGTGTCTTGCTACAAGGAGGCGAGGCACATGAACGAAACACTGAGATTGCTGTACAACAGATTCTATACCCCTCTGCCTATGGTGGAATCCGAACAGGAAGTAGAAACCTGCCACCGGCAGCTCATTGAGCGGCTGGACAAGCCGGAGCGGAAATTGGTGCTGCGGATCATTGACGCCCAGAACCTGATGATAGAGCAACGCTCCGCGGATAGTTTCATCTGCGGCTTTCGTCTGGCGTGGGAAATGGCAAACGAACTGAATCACTACATGGAAGAGCGCCCGGAGCCGGAGGATGATCTCGGCCCGGACGCTCTTCTCTAATCATCTGGTCAGTCCAACTGCTCCGCCCTCTCCCAGCGGATATAACCGTTGGACTTCTTCCGGTAGGTACAGTGCCAACGGGAACCGTCAAACACCTCGTCGGCAAAGTTGATCAGGGTTTTCGATGGAGAGTAATTCACACCCCAGCTCTGCCACCAGACGGACAGCTTGATCTTGCGGCCGTCATCCGCATCAAAAAAGCACAGTAGCATGGGCTTGCTCCTGTGCCAGCAGCGGAAGGTCAGTGTCCCGGTAAAAGAACCGCTCTCCTCCGGATAGCGGTAGTCATCCATTGACGCAGCGTCGCGGTCCGCTTTGCAGCGGATGATCTGTGCACGACAGGGATAGTCCTGCTCAAATGTGGATGTGTACTGATTACGCATGTTGATTACCTCCTCAATATCTGAATTGCTGTTCCTGCTCTAACTGCGCCTCATAGCACTCCTTCAGCTGCTCCTGCAGATCCTGGGGGATGGAGTCAATAAAATCCTGACACTCCTGCAGCTCGTAGATGAGAGACATCTTCTCCTGGTGCTCCTGATGCTGTTCCCACCTGGCACGCTCTGCATCTCGCCGGTCGCTCAACGCGTTCTGTTTCAAAATCCGAATCTGATCATCGTAGGGCTTCAGTTTTGCTTCAAAGGCGTTGATCTGGGGATACCACTGCTCCAGCAGCTTCAGAATTTTTTCTCTCTGCCGTTTGGCATTCAGCGTCCCGATCTGCTCCAGCTCGGTACGGATCTGTTTCATTTCGTCGGTGAGCCGGTGGGATTGTTTGTAGAGCCAGGTGGGAATGTGTTTCCGCCTGGTGACGGCGGCAGACTGACCACGTTCCAGATCCGGGAACTCTGCCGCCATGTGATCGTGGAACTTGTCCTGCCACTCCACCAGCTTGTCCCGCCCTCCAATCACCTCCTTGGCGGACAGCCGGTTGTCTTTCGTCAGCGGAACAAAGCACAGGTGCATGTGCGGGTTTCGCTCATCCATGTGGACCACGGCGGAAAAGATGTTCGCTTCTCCAACCTCCGTCTTGAAAAAGTCCAGCGCCCGTTCAAAGTAGCGGCGCACCTGCTCCGGCGGCAGGTGATCCAGATACTCCGGTGTGGCCGTGACAATGGTGTCGATGAACTTCACGCTGTCCTTGCGCACCTTGCACTTGGGGTTCTCCCGCTGGGTACGCTCGATGCGGGATTGGATTTCAGCATAGTACTTGTGCTGTGGCTGGATGAGATGGTAGTTGAGATGGGAGCGGTCGGTGTCCACATCCGGGTTGCTGGCGTACCGCTCCTTTTTCCGTTCGTGGTGTTTCTCGATGGCGGAGGCCGGTCCGCCTTTTCGTTTCTCAAAGCGCATAATGGCGTAAGGCATCACACAAAACTCCTTTCGTTGAAATGGTGGGTCTGCGGTGGACGAGGGCTTTTTCACATACCGCCCTGCCATATGGAACCCGCCGCAAGAAAACTACTGTGAAACCCGGCAGACTGGCGTTGTGGCGGTTTCCCCGCCCACGAGAAATGCCCGGCCCCTACAAGGCGGGCCGGGCATTTTCGCGTGCGGTTGTCAGGGCGGTATAACGCACTATACCTTGCCGCCCCGTGGGGCTGCAAGGCGTGCGCCCGGGGACACCCCGGGACCCCGTTTTGCGGCTTCGGCTGCGCTGGAAACAGGCCTTGACTGGCTCGCAGCCTGCGCCCCTTTGCCGCCGTTTTTGCCGCCCTTCACTGGGGGTAGGGGTGTACCCCTCCTGGGCGGCAAAAACGTGCCTGCGGGCGGACGAAGGACGGGAGTTATTGCAGAGACGAAAACAGCGCCTGCGATTCTTCGCAGACGCTGTCAAAATAAACTGCTATCAAGTATGATCACTGTGTTTCGCTCAGCCGCCGGATGTAATCTGCGGCTCCATCAAATCTTCCAGCCGACAGTTCAGAGATCTGGCCAGTGCGCTCAAGGTGGATGCCTGCGCCTTGTTAATGTCGTTCTGTCTCTGCTCATACAACTGGATCATCCGAAGTGCAACACCGGAGACTTCCGCAAGCTGCTTTTGGGAAAAGCCATTTGCTCTGCGGATGCGCTTCAGGTTCGTCTCGCCCTCACTGAGATTTTCCTGAATCACCTTGTCCGCTGCTTCTGCAAACTTACTGATGTCCGCTTCGTGCAGCAGATACATGGAGCAGACTCTGCTCACGGTCAATCCGTGGGAGATGATCTCCCGAAATGACATTCCGGTCTTCCACTGGTAGTAGGCGAGACTCCAACCGGCCCAGTACTCCGGTGACTTCTCCTCGGACGCGCTTGCGTCCGCACCGGGAATCTGTCCGGTGGTCCGGCGAAACACCTCAAGGGCCAGTTCCACACCGGACATACCGCCCACAAACTTTGGGTTGCCCCGCTCAAACTGTTCCGCTACACCGGATGAGAGAAACTGTGTGAAAAACAAATCACCGCTACACCCGCAGTCATGGACTGCGTAGTCCAGCATCTCTCCCATGGCGCGCATGGCGTCATTCAAGTACATTTCCTCGTAGGCGGGCGTCATTGTTCTTCCACTCCTCTCTGAGAATATCAATCATGTATACTGCGTCACGCACCGGAGCCGCTTTGCGTTCCGCACGAAAGGCGGCCCGTGCCTCACTGTCCCTGGTGGCTTTCTTGGGGTAGTAAATGGTGCGCTCTGCGGGAATGCTCTCTTCAAAGTGCAAGTGGGAAAAAGCCTGCTCCGATTTCAGGACCACCTGCTCTCCCAGTTTGCCCAGAAACATGGCCCGCTCAAGCTGCGCCAAAGAGATGGTATTGTTCAGAAACGCGGAGGCGAAGGAGAAGTAGGAATCGTCGGCACGATAGCCGATGATGACATCGTAGTTCTCATAGGGGGGCAGGAAGGTACTGGCCAGATACTCTTTGCCCTGAACGGCAATGTCGGAACTGAGGTTGAATTTGCGGTTCATGAGAAGAATGGAAAGCCAGTTCAGGATGTTGTACTTCCCGTCGGAGAGATTCAAAATGGACAGGCCGTCAGTCTGGAATGAATATCGATTAGCAAAGCCGTCCTGCTCCATGGAACAGGCCCACTCCTTTGCCAGTTCTAAAGTCTCCGTACAGTAGAAGCCGAGGCCATAGTCATTGAACGGATTACCCTTTCCAAACTGGGGTCGTTCGATGATCAAAGACGAGCCGTGGTACAGCGTCAGTGTTTTGTCCATGCCGGTTCCCTCCTTGCAACAGTATCGTCAAAGCGATACTGTTCTATTCAACATCAGTATATCGCCGTAACGATACTTTGTCAACCAAAGAGAGTCAACACGGTTTGCGCTCACAAAACGCTAACAGAATGCTCACACTTTTCCGGGAAATCTGCTTTGACGGGAAAATTCCCAAAGTCTTGTGCCGACAGTAAAAACGCCGGAAACCCCAGTAAAATCAAGGGTTTCCGGCATTCTGAAAGGCGCAGAGAAGCGCTCAAAATGCTCCAAAAGACACCCGCTTCCAAGGACTCGAAATCAGTTTGCGAGCAATCGCACGAGGGTTCGAATCCCTCCCGCTGCG